>VGRW01000038.1 GCA_016875225.1 Deltaproteobacteria bacterium | reverse complement strand
CCCCCGCATGCGGATCGAGGCGCACCGCCCCGCGCTGGCAGCGCCGACCTCCGAGCCGACGATGCTGGCCGCCGTCGCGTTGGTCTTCCATCAGCCGCGCGGCGGGGAGCCCGAGCTGCTCTTCATCGAGCGCGCCCGAAAGGAAGGCGACCCGTGGTCGGGGCAGATGGCGTTTCCGGGCGGGCGGCGAGATGCGGTCGACCCCGACATCGCGGCGACTGCCGCGCGCGAGACGCTCGAGGAAGTCGGGTTGGAGGTCGGATCCCCGTTCGGACGGCTCGACGACTTCTCCGGCACCCGCAACCCGCGCGTCGCGCCGCTGGTGGTCTCGCCCTTCCTCTACGAGGTGAGCGAGCGGCCGCGGCTGCGCCCGAACGTCGAAGTCCAGTCGACGGTCTGGATTCCGGTTCCGTGGATCCTGCATCCCGACTCCGCCTACGACTATCGCTTCGAGCGCCCGGAGTACGAAGGCACGTTCCCGGCGATCCGCTACGACCGCTACACCGTTTGGGGTCTCACC
The DNA here is from genome assembly GCA_016875225.1 of Deltaproteobacteria bacterium. Classification (NCBI taxonomy): domain Bacteria; kingdom Pseudomonadati; phylum Myxococcota; class Myxococcia; species Deltaproteobacteria bacterium. Next base: position 33,401 of record VGRW01000038.1, on the reverse strand, counting down.
TACCGGATCCTCGGCAACCTGTTCTCGGTGCTGGGACGCGAGCTCAGATCGGGGGAGTGACGCTCACCAGGAAGACCCGAAGCGACGCGATCGTCTGGGCGAAGATCGCCCCCAACGCGAGCAGCGCGGGTTTGCGCGCACCCTCGGCCCAGTAGCGCCGCGCATACACGCTCGCGACCACGAAGTTCAGGTACGGAATCAGCGCCGTCGCCGTGAACAGCAGACCCCAGCCGAAGCTTCGCCGCGCCGCGAGGATCCACAGCCAGATTCCCGCGGTGAGCAGCGCGCCCAGGCTCGCACCCAGAAGCAGGAGATCGAGCGGCCGGGCACCCGCGCCGCCGAGCGCGAGGATCACGAGCGACGTGGAGGCGCCGAACGCGAGCAGCAGGAACGCCTGCCAACCCTCTGAGAGAGCGTGCCCGGCTTGCGTCACTTCGCGCGCTCCTTCAGGGTCGGATCGGCGGTCGCGCCCACGCGAAACAGATCCAATGGCGCCGTGCGATCCAGGACCTCCTCGGGCGCCTGTCCGCGGGCCCGCGATAGCTCGCGAATTCCCGTGTCGATGCCGCGTACCGCCTTTTCGAGCGCCCGCGGCACCGACTCTCGCTCCGAGAGCGCGAGCCCGTCCGCCACGGCCAGGGAGTTCGCGACTCCCAGCACGTATCCGAGCAGGTCGGCGGCGCGCGCCGCGGGAAGTTTCGCCAGCGCCTCGCCGAGCAGCGTGCCTCGGAGCTGTCGCGGCAGAGTCGTGACGTCGACGAGAGCGCGTTCGGATGTCGGCGGTACCCAGTCGGTGACGCGATCGGCCGGCAGCGGCCGATACACGCGCATCGCCTGCTCGACGTCCGGGAAGCCGAGATCCTGAAGCCGGTTCGTGCGCCAGCGGAGCGCGTACTCCTCGCACTCGCTCGGGCTCTCGAAGAGCAGCCCGTAGACCAGCCGCCAGTAGAGCGGCTGATCCTCGGAGAAGAGCGCGTGGGAGATCTCGTGGACGCGGTGGGGCGAGGCGTCGGGCGCGGTCCCGAAGTAGACGACACCATCCGGTGTGAAGTAGCCGATCGGCGGCTCCTGCTCCTTGGACACGACCGCGACCTCGGCCTCGGCGCGCACCGCCAGCAGCAGGATCTCGAGGTCGATCTCCTGCAGCGCCTTGATCAGCGTCGGTCTCCCGGCTTCGATCAGCGCGTCGAGCCACTCGTGCACCCGCTCGACCTGGAGCTCCGAGCCGACCCAGCAGTCCAGATCGAACGCCGCGATCCTCTGCGCGGGGGTCGCGAGCTCGAGCAGCCAGGCGGCCTCCGACATTCCTCCCGCGCGCACGGTCTGGACCAGCTCGGCTTCGGGCAGGAGCGGCACGACATCTTCGGGATGCTCGACGAGCATCAGGAACTCGCTGCGCACCTCGAGCCGGAGATCCTGGCAGGCGCTCGCCTGGGCCTCGACCGACATCCGCGCGGCCGCGGCTTTCGCGGCAGCCTTGTCGCTGCGCGCGAGCCGAAGCAGCTCGGCGCCGGAGAGGTCCGCGGAAAGCGGATCGGGTCGCTCATCCGCCAATGCCGGGAATCGCCTCGCGCACCGCGTCGATCGACTGATCGAAGAGGTGGATCTTGAACGCGGAGAGCACCTCGGGCGGAACGTCCTCGAGGTCCTTTGCGTTGCGGCTGGGCAGAATCAGCTCCTTGATCCCCGCGCGGTGGGCGGCGAGAACCTTGCCCTTGATACCACCGACCGGCAGAACCTGCCCGCGCAGCGTGATCTCGCCAGTCATGGCGAGGTCGCCGCGCACGGGCTTTCCCGAGAGCAGGCTCGCCAGCGCCACGATCATGGTGATTCCTGCGGAAGGGCCGTCCTTCGGGGTGCCGCCCGCGGGCACGTGAACGTGGATTTTCGTCTTCTCGAAACAGTCCGGATCGATCCCCAGGGCCTCGGCATTCGTCCGCACGTAGGAGAGCGCCGCCTCGACCGACTCTCGCATGACGTCGCCCATCTGGCCGGTGAGGTTCAGCTCCGGCTTGCCTTCCATTCGGGCCGCTTCGACGAAGACGATGTCGCCACCGACGGGGGTCCAGACCATTCCGGTCGCGACTCCCGGCCGTTCGTTTCGCTCCGCGACCTCCTGCGTGAACTGCGCCGGCCCGAGAAGCCTCGCGAGGTCGGCCGGGCCGATCTGCGGCGCGCCCTTTCCCTCCGCGATCGCGAGCGCGCACTTGCGCACGAGCGACGCCACCTGGCGCTCGAGACTGCGCACGCCGGCTTCGCGCGTGTAGCCGTCGATCAGGCGCAGAAGCAGTTCGTCGCCGAACTCGATCGAGCCGGGCTCGAGACCGTGCTCGGAGAGCTGGCGGGGAAGCAGGTGGTCGCGTCCGATTCGGAGCTTCTCGCGCGCGGTGTAGCCGGGCAGCTCGATGATCTCCATCCGATCGAGAAGCGGCGCCGGAATCGTGTCGATGCGATTGGCGGTCGCGATGAAGAGCACCCGCGACAGATCGAACGGCAGCTCGACGTAGTGGTCGGAGAACGCCGAGTTCTGCTCGGGATCGAGCACCTCGAGCAGCGCGGAAGACGGGTCGCCGCGGTAGTCCATTCCGACCTTGTCGATCTCGTCGAGGATGAAGACGGGGTTCCGCGTTCCCGCCGTCCGCAGGTTCTGCAGCACGCGCCCGGGCAGCGCGGCGACGTAGGTGCGGCGGTGACCGCGGATCTCCGCCTCGTCGCGCACGCCGCCGAGCGAGCAGCGCACGAACTTGCGGCCCATCGCGCGCGCGATCGACTTGCCGAGCGACGTCTTGCCGACGCCTGGCGGGCCGACGAAGCACAGGATCGGCCCCTTCGGATCGGGGACGAGGTGCCGCACCGCCATGTACTCGAGGATCCGCTCCTTCACCTTCTCGAGATCGAAATGGTCCTCGTCGAGGATGCGCCTCGCGTTGGCGAGATCGAGATCGTCCTCGGTCTCGGTCTTCCAGGGCAGATCGAGAATCCACTCCACGTACGTGCGCGTGACCGAACGCTCGGGCGAGTGCGAGGGCATTCCCGCCAGGCGGTTCACCTCGCGCTCGGCCACCTCGCGGACTTCGTCGGGAAGGTCCGCAGCTTCGAGCCGCTCGCGCAGCTCGTCACCCTCTGCGGACTGCTCGTCCGCCTCGCCCAGCTCCGCTCGGATCTTGTGCAGCTGCTCGCGCAGGAGCTTGCGACGCTCCGCCTCGCCGATCTCGCCCGCCGCGCGTTCCGCGAAGGACTTCGACACCTGCGCGATCCGGATCTCGCGCATCAGGTACCGCATCAGCGTGCGGAGCCGCGCCAGCACGTCCTGCTGCGAGAGCAGCTCGATCTTCTCCTCGACGGGCATCGCGCCGTTGAACGCGATCACGTCGGCGAGGCGCGCGGGGTCGTCGAAACGATCCAGGATCTGCGCGGCCTCGTCCGGGATGTCTTCGCGAAGCTCGACGAGCTCCTTTCCGAGCCGCTGAACGGTGCGACGCGCGGCCTCCGCCTCCGAGGTGCGATCGAGCAGATCCGGAAGAACCTCCGTCTCGGCCTCCTGGAACTGCCCGACCTCGGTGAAGCCGAGAAGTCGCACGCGCGCCAGTCCGACCGCCACCACCGAGAGACCCGAGCCGGTGTCCGCGAGGTGCACGATCTTCGCAAGAGTCCCGACCGGGTAGAGATCCTCGCGACGCGGCTGCTCGGTCTCGGGGGTTCGCTGGGTGACCACGACCAGGAAACCGCCGCTTCGAGCGGCCTGTTGGACTGCGGCGAGCGACTCCTTGCGGCCGACCGACAGCGGCAGCGTCACGCCTGGAAAGATCACGGTATTGCGCACCGGCAATACCGGAACGCGAACGGGCACTTCCACCCGCTCGCCGCCGATCTCGACCGAGGTCGTCTCGCCTTCACTCATCGTGCGGGCAACGCTAGAGCCATGCCGGTCTCGGTCAACTCCAGGCCTGAAAACGAGAAGAGCCGCTGCCTGGCGGCAGCGGCTCTTCCGCAGCGGATCTCGGTCGCTCGCGCGATCAGTAGTCGAGATCCTCGTAGTTCAGCGAATTCACGCAGGGCACGCGCTTGATCAGATTGATCAGCGAGCCGGCCTGCGAGTAGTCCTTGAGACCGCCCTTCACGACCAGGTTCCGGTCCTTGATCTGGATGTCGATCTTGCGCCTGGCCTGGGTCAGCTCCTCGTCGTTGCCGATCTCCTTCTCGACCTTGGCCATGACCGTCTCGTCGGTGGCGGCGCTGCAGTCCTCGACGTTGCCCACGCGGATGCGGTTTCGGACTTCCTTCACCCCGCGCATGCCCTTGATGATCTCCTCGGCCTTCTTGCTGTCCTCTGCCGTGGCGACGTTGCCGGTCATCATCATCATGCCGCGCATCGACTTCACGGTGACTTCCATCATTCCGGGCACCTTGTAGAGATCCTTCCCGGCCTTCAGCTCTCGCTTGAACTCGGCCTGGCTCTGGGCCGAGGCCTGCACGGCGAACCCGACGCAGAGAGCGACTGCGATAGCGAACACGGCGCGCACGGACCGATTCATTTGGACTGCCTCCGAAGTGGGTGCTTGGGTGCCCGATATCGGGCCCAGCGTTGAATCGGGCCGTAGCCTATCGGACGCTGCTCGCAACGGTCAACCGCGATTGGCTTGGGCATCTCGATTCGCCAGATCCGACAGAGTCAGTACTTCGCGTATTCGATCAGCTTGGGAATCGCCTTCTGCCACGGCCCGTTCCAGCTCTCGAGCACCGCACGCGCCGGGCTGCTTCCGCGCCCGACGACGGCCTCGAGCGGCTCGAGATGGATCGACTCGTCGCGACCCGCTGCGTCGAGCACGGCCTGTCGGGCCAACCCCGCTCTCGAGAGCGCGAGCAGCTCGCGCGCGACGTCCAGCACCGTGGCGTCGGGGGCTCTCGCCTGCAGTCCGGCTCGCGCAACCTCGCCGTGCAGTGCGAAGACCTGGTCGTGGGTCCAGGCGTGGATCCGCGCGAGTCCGGCCTCTAGAGCGGTCTCGTCGTAGAGCAGACCCTTCCAGAACGCGGGCAGCGCGCAAACCGCCGCACCAGGGACGGCATCGGTCCCGCGAGTCTCGATCACGCGCTTCAGGCGGACCTCCGGGAACAGTGTGGTCAGGTGCACGTTCCAGTCCGCGAGCGAGGCGCGCATTCCGTCCCGGCCGTTCGTCAGGAATTCTCGGAAGGTCTGGCCGTGGGCGGGAATGCTCCGTCCGTCGCGCACGATCAGGAACATCGGCACGTCGAGCGCCCACTCCGTGTACGCGCGATAGGCCGTGCCAGCGCCGAAGCTCGCCTCGAAAGCAAAGGGCAGCAGGCTCCAGCGGTCGTTGTCGGTGTGGCGCCAGATCCAGGCGCGCCAGGACTCGAATCCGTTCGGACGGCCCTGGCTGATGCCCGAGTTGGCAAAGAGCGCGGAGGAGATCGGCGAAGCCGCGAGCGCGAGCCGCAGCTTCTTCGCGGCGTCGGCCTCGCAATCGAAGTCGAAGTTCGCCTGCACTCCCGCCGTGGCGTGCATCATGTGCAGGCCGAGCTCGTCGCGCCGTCCGAGGTACTCGCGCATGATCGCGTGCCGCTCGCGAGGCATCCGCGGCATCTCGTCGATACCGGCGATCGGGTGCACGCCGAGGCCGAGCCAGATGATTCCGAGCGGGGCCGACACCTGATTCACCAGCGCGATGTGCTCGCGGAACTCGCGCACCGTCTCGTGGATCGACGCGAGCGGCGCGCCGGACAGCTCGAGCTGACCGCCGGGCTCCAGCGTGATCGTGCTTCCATCGCGCTCGAGTCCGACGAGCATGCCGGCGTCGAGCAGGGGCTTCCAGCCGAATCGGCTGGAGATCGCCGCGAGCAGCGCGCGGATCCCGCGCTCGCCCTCGTACGGGACGGGGCGCAGACTCTGCGCGTAGAGCCCGATCTTCTCGTGCTCGGTGCCAACGCGCCAATCCGCACGCGGCGTCTCGCCTTGGCGGAAGAAGTCGACGAGCTGCTCGACCGCCTCGATCGGATGCTCGAAGCGCGGGTCGTCCCGCGTCAAGCTCATGTCGGCGCTCCCGCGCACGGCGCGTACCGGTAGAGGTCTGGATGAAGCCAGCGGACGAACGCGCACACGACGGCCTGAGCGCCATACTCGGCGCGAGTCAGGACTCCGCCGCTCAGTCGGCCGATGTTGCCAGCTGCGCTGCCCGGGTCGGAGAGACCCGCCGGCGCGCGATAGAGCGAGTCGAACGCGTCTCCGATCGGCGTGCGCTCGGTCGCCGTCGCGAGGCGGACGCACTCCGGCGGGTAGCTGAAGCCCGCCGTGAATCCGACCGCCTCGCGCGCCCCGTCGTAGAGCACGCAGCAGCCGATGTTCACCCATCCGATCGCCGCGTCCGGGACCGGAATCAGGCCGTCCTCGATTCCGGCCGCGAGGTCGCACGGACCGACGCGATGAGCACCGCGCGCGCGGCTGCGCGCGCCCGCGATGATCTCCGCCCAGCCGAGCGGCTGCGCGTCGACGCCGCTCGGGATCTCCGCCGATTCCGTCACGACGCTCGCGAAGAACGGGGCGAGCCCGCTCCGCACGGCCTCGAGCTTGGCGGGATTCCGGCTACCCACGCGCACGAGAACGCTCGAGTTCAACCGCCCGACGCCTCGCGCAAGAGCTGCTCGATGCGATCCTCGAGCGCCTTCTCCACGACGTCGCCGCGCAGCGGCGCCTCGTGGCACGGTCCCTCCTGCTTGCCGCGCTTGAACGGTCCCACCAGGCGCACCTTCCCGGAATCCTGCGCGATCGCGATGCAGAGCAGCTCGAATCTCCCGCGACTCACCCGAAACTGGACGCTGTCGACATGCTTCTCGTCCGGCTCCACCGCGGAGACCTCGAGGTTCCCCAGGTAGGGCGCGCCAAGCTCGCGCGCTCGCTCGCGGAACGCCTCGACGGCGTGGAAGGCCTGGTCCCGCAGCAGGCGCGCGGCGTCGTCCACCACACCGATGCGCTCGGCCAGGCCCGGGTCTCGAGACGCAAGATCCTCTGCCAGCTTCCGGAATCGCGCTCTGTCCATCTGGCGAGTGTATTTCATTCGGGCCGCCAGGATCGCGGCGGTATACTCGCGGCGCTTTGAACGGCTCGAAGGGATGGCTGGCGATCGCGACGGCGCTCGGCGGCTTCGCAATCGCAGGGATCGCCGGGCACTCCGCGCTGGCTTGGGCGTGCTTCGCCGTGGCCCTGCTCGTCTTCTGCCTGTCGACGCCCGTCTCGCTCAATTGGCAGATCGCGATCGCGACGCTGCTGGGTGTGGCCTTCGGTCGAGCGGTCGGCGCGGGGCTCCTCGACGCCGCCGCCTCCGACGCGATGCAGAGTGTGGGAAAGCTCTTCATCGGGCTTCTGAAGATGCTGATCGCGCCCATGATCCTGCTCTCCATCGTGCACGGAATCGCGAGCATGGGAGGGGCGAGGCAGCTGGGCCGCCTGGGCACGCGCACGCTCGCGCTCTACCTGCTTACGATGGTGCTGGCTGCGGGCACGGGTCTCCTGCTCGTGAACCTGGTGCAGCCGGGAGCGGGCAGCGCCCTCGCGCAGAGCGAGTTCTTTCGCGAGGCGGTCGGTGCGGTTCCGGCCGCGCCGCAGGGCCCTCCCGGGCTCGGCGAGTTCCTGGTCGCGACGGTCTCTCAGATGACCTCGAACCCGATCGCCGCGCTGGCCGAGGGAAAGATCCTTCCGATCGTCCTGTTCGCGATCCTGCTCGGAGTTGCGTTGCTCGAGCTCGGACCGATCGGCGCGTCCCTGATCGCCACGCTCTCCGGCGCGTCGGCGGCCGTGATGTTGATCATCAGCTGGTTCGTTCGCCTCGCGCCGGTCGGGATCTTCGCTCTGATCGGGCATCTGGTCGCGACCGTGAGCTTCCGCGTGATCGTCGACAACCTCGCCGCGTTCTCGGGTGTCGTGATCTTCGGAACGCTCTTTCACGCCGTGGTTACGCTTCCCGCGATGGCCTGGTACCTGGGTGGGATCAGGCCGCTGGCTCTGTTCCGGGGAATTCGTGAAGCGCTCGTCGTTGCCTTCACGACCAGCTCGAGCACGGCCACGCTCCCGGTCACGACCCGCTGCGTAGAGGACGGACTCGGCGTTCCTCCGCAGATCTCGAGCTTCGTGCTGCCGCTCGGCGCTACCGTCAACATGGACGGCACCGCGCTCTACGAAGCCGTTGCGGCGCTCTTCGTGGCCGCCATCTACGGAGTCGATCTCGGCTTCGGCGGTCAGCTCGTCGTGTTCGTGGTCTCGATCGCAACGGCCATCGGCGCTCCCGGAATCCCGAGTGCCGGCATGGTCACGATGGTCATCGTGCTCGAGGCGGCAGGCCTGCCCGGCGAAGCCGTGGGTCTGCTGCTCACGATCGACCGCTTCCTCGACACGTTTCGCACGATGGCGAACGTGGAGGGCGACGCCGTCGTCGCCGCAATCGTCTCGCGTCAGCTCGCCTGACGCGTCGGGTCAGAGTGCCGCGTCGAGGCCGGCCGAGAGCTCCGCTGCCTGCAGCTCTGCGAGGCGCATGTCCTTGATCTGGTTGAAGCGCGCGCGAGAGCGCGAAGGCACCGGCTCACCCATCTCGAACTTCACCGCGAGCGGGTCGAAGAAGCGGCCGTTCTTCTGGATCCGGAAGTCTAGATGCGGCCCGCTCGCGAGGCCGGTCATGCCGACGTAGCCGAGCAGCTGCTTCTGCGAGACCTGCTGGCCGACGCGCAGTCCCTGCGCGAAGCGCGAGAGATGCGCGTAGAAGGTGATGTAGCCATTGCTGTGCTTGACCTTCACCGTGCGCCCGAGCCCACCGCTCCAACCGACGTGGACGACCTTGCCGTTGGCCACCGACCAGACCGGCGTGCCGACGGGAGCCGCGTAGTCCACGGCTTCGTGCGGCCGGCGTACGTGGAGCACCGGGTGCAGCCGCGCCTTGCTGTAGCGAGAAGAGATGCGGCTGTACTTCACCGGCGCCTTCAGGAACGAGCGGCGCACCGAATTGCCCTCGGGCGAGAAGTAGTCGCCGCGGCCGGTTTCGTCCTCGAACCAGACCGCGACGTAGGAGCGCTTCGCCTTCGACGAACGGTACTCGGCGGCAAGCACGCGCCCGTACCGGACGAAGCCGTCCTTGTCGAAGTACTTCTCGAAGACCATGCGGAACTCGTCGCCGGACCGGGTCTGCGTCGAGAAGTCGAAGTCCCAGAGGAAGATGTCGGTGAAGGAGTGGACGAGCTCGGCGCGCTCGCCGAGATCGACCAGCGAGTTGAACAGCGATCCCGTGACGACGCCGCCGAGCTGCAGGATGCGTCGCTCCAGCGGAGCGACTTCCTTCTTCGCGACCAATCCGCCGCTCGGGTTGCGATCGAGGCGGTAGATCTCTCCGCGTCCGCGCTGGTACTCGAACGAGAGCAGCTCTCCAGCTTCGCTGCGGATCAGCGCGTAGAAGTCGCCCGGGCGCGCGCGGCGGAAGTCGAAGACCGGCCGCAGCCCGCGCGCAATCTGATCGACGAGGATCGGGCTCACACCGGAGCCGCGCAGCGCGCCGGCCAGCGTTCCGCCCTTGGGCACGCGACCGGTCGCGATCGTGAGCGTCGAGTCGGTCGCACTCGCGAGCACGGGATCGAGCGATCGATCCGTCTCGGGTGCGAGGAGATCCGAGAGATCGCCGTAGCGGGTCGACATCTCGGAGCGGGGTGCGGGCTCGATCGAGGCGGTGAGAATCGGGAATGGGGAGCCATCCGCCGACGCGACCGGCGCGACAGCCGCTGCTGCGACCAGCAACCCGCTCGCAAAGAGCGCCGAAAGACCCCTCATGCTATGCCTCCGCAAACGGGCGAGAACTCCCTGTATCTGTATCGCAGTCCGACCGATTCGAGACTGTGACCAGAATCACAACCAGTTCGAGCACTTGGCTCGAACCAGCAACTCGGAGCAGGAACCTGGCGAGATTGGCGGGAGCGGCGCGTGTGGACCTGACGCCGGAGCTCGGCGTGTCGCTCATGGGATACGGCGCCCGGGTCGGCACCGCGCAGTCCGTCGCAGACCGGCTGCACGCCCGGGCGATCGCGCTCGATGACGGCGGGACGAACCGCCTGATCGCCGTCTCCGCGGACCTGTGCCTGATGGCCCCGGAGCAAGCGCTCTCGGTGCGCGAGCGGATCGCGGCCGCGACGGGGGTCGGCGTCCCGCGGATCCTCGTCGCCTGCACTCACACTCATTCCGGGCCGGATACAGGACTCGCGGACCTGCTCGCGGGAAGGCCCGCCCCGCCGCACGTGCCGGCGATTCTCGAGGGCATTGCGGCCGCGGCCATCCAGGCCTGGCATGGACGCGAGCCCGCCGGGCTCGCCTGGACGCGCACGCGAGCCCGGATCGGCAGGAATCGCCGCGTCGAGGACGCGCCAATCGACGAAGGCGTCGAGGTGCTTCGCATCGACGCGGTCTCGGGCCGGCCGATCGCGGTCCTCTTCCGCCATTCCTGTCACGGAACGGTCCGCGGCCACGACAGCCTCGAAATCTCCGCCGACTGGCCCGGCGCAGCGGCCGGCGCGATCGAGGCCGAGACCGGCGCGATCGCGGTCTTCCTGCTCGGCGCTCACGCGGACGTGGACCCGCGCACGCGCGGCCTGATGGACCTCGCGATTCCGGGCCAGAGCGTCGGTCTGGGTGCCGAGGCCGTTCGCGTGCTCGGCCGCGAGGTCGCCGACGCGGTGCTCGCCAGTCTCGACGGCGCCGTGCCCGACCCGATCGACGACGCTCGCGTGACGGCGGGAACCCGAGCGGTTCGACTGGCGATTCATCTCGGCGACCGCTCGCCCGAGGCGGCGCGGGCCGAGCTCGAGCAGCGCAAGCTGCGGATCGCCGAGCTTCTCGGCGTGACGGCCGAGTCGCTGCCGCGGCTCGCCGAGCTCTGGGACCTCGCAAGCCGCGCGACGCGCGGACTTCCGATGGCCGAGGCGCGCGAGGCGATTGCGCAAGTTCGTCTGTACGTCCGCGACAAGACTTCCCCATTTTTCGTCATGAACCGGCGGGAGCTCGACGTGGAATTGCAGGTGCTTCGCATCGGTCGCGCCGTCCTCCTCGGCCTGCCGCTCGAGCCGACGACGCAGGTCGGCTTCGACTGGCGCGATCGTATCGGTCCCGCTCGGATCGGCGCCGTGATCGGAATCGCAAACGGCTGGCTTCGCTACCTGCCGCACGCGGCGGACCTGTCGCATCCTCGCGCCCACTGGCACTACGAGGTGCTGCAGAGCCTGCTCGCCCCTGGCGCGTCCGAGGCGCTTCTCGATGCCGGAGAGAGCCTGGCGCGGGAGCTCGACTGAGGCCTGCGGCGCGCGGCTACGCCGACTTCAGGTCTCCGATCGCCTCGGCAACGCACTCGAAGAGCGGCTCGATCTGGCCGACCTCGAGACACGAGAACGCGACGCGGATGTCGGTCGCACCCATCGAGATCACGCCGACGCCGTACTTCTCGAGCAGGTGCAGGCGCAGCTGCTCCGCGTCGACGCCCTTCACGCGGATGCACATGAAGTAGCCCGCGTTGAACGGGTAGACGTCCCAGAGCGGGCGGTACTTGGCTCGGTAGACCACTTCGCGCAAGCGCGACGCGCGCGCCTTCAGGATCTCGAGCTTCTCGCGGCGCTCGACGTCGATCGTGCTCGAGCGCAAGGCGGACGCCACGATGCTCTGCGAGAGCGAAGCGCAGTTGGAGATCGACGCGCGGATCGCGCCCATGAGCTTGCGCTCGAGGGCCGCGAGCAGCGCGGTCGGATTCCCGACGGGCGGCGGCGCAATCGTCAGGAACCCGCAGCGCAGACCCCAGACGAAGAGCTCCTTGGTGGCGCCGTCGAGCTTCACCGTGAGCACGTTCTCGTGAAGGTTGGCCAGCCAGCCGAACGGCGACTCCTTGATCGCGCCGTCGTCGAACAGCAGGCCGAAGTAGGCGTCGTCGCAGATCACGACGATCTTCTTGCCGGCGCGCGCCGCGGCGAGCACGGCATCGCGCATCTCGCCAACCTCGCCCGGCGTGGGCATGTAGCCGGTCGGGTTGTTGGGGAAGTTCAGGAGCAGTAGCTGCTTCGACGGCCCGGCCAGGAGCGCACGGCGCAGCGCTGGAACGTTGAAGCGTTCGCCGTCGTAGGTTGGAAACGTCTCGACCACGCCGCCGAGGCGCGTCTCGAAGTTCAGCGCGTAGTTGTCCCAGAGCATGTCCGGGATCAGCACCCGGTCACCGGGATCGACGAACAGATCACCGACCAGCGCCAGGCCGTGCGTGATCGCGTGCGTCACGATCGGCAGACTGAAGCTGCGCTCGCGCAGGGTCGGGTTCTCCGCGAGCAGCTTTTTCCGCCACGCCTCGCGCAGGTCGGCTCGTCCCTGCGGCGGCGCGTAGCGCACGGCGTCGGAGGGAGAGATGTCCCCCACGTGCGCGATCACGGAGGGCAGGACCATCGGACCGCCGCCCTCGGTCGCCTCCCCGATCGTCGCGTTGAAGCGGTTCGCCTTCTCTTTCGCCTCGGCCGACTGCGAGAGGATTCCCCTCGGGAAGTAGAGCTCGCGGCCGCGCGCGGAGAGCAGCTCGTAGGTCACTCGGCTCTCGGCGCGAATCTTCTCGTTCAGCTCTGCCGCGATCGGGTGCATGGCGGCGCACGTTAGCAGGTCGAACGGAGCAAATTAAGAGACGCGTTCGAGAATGCGCGCTCGCTCGCCGAAACCGCGCCGGCCCCAGTACTCCAACGCCTCGGAGTTGCTGCTCTCGACGCGGACCGAGACCTTCTTCGAGCCGCGTTCTGCGAAGAAGACGTCGCTCTCCGCGAGAAGACGCGCCGCCACGCCCCGGCCGCGCTGCGGCGCATCGACGAACAGCTCGTGGATCCAGCCCGGCGCGGGCTCCGCATGGGATCCGCCGCCGATCTCGACTTCGGCGAAGAGGAAGCCGACCAGCCGGCCCTCGCCCTCCGCGACGATCAGGCGGCAGTCGGGACTCGAGGTCGCGCGGCGGATCTCGCTCGCGATCGCCGAGGCGATCCCGGGCAGCGCCGGAAAATCCCGCGAGAGTGCGCGATGGTGATCGATCAAGCGCAGCCAGAGCTCGAGTACTCGGGCATGGTCGTCCGGGCGCGCCTCGCGGATCTCGAGCATCATCGCGGGCCGGGCTACTTCAGCACCCGGCGCTCCTTCGCACGAATCATGCGCAGGCTGCCCGCCTTGTCACCCTCGCTCCAGGATCCTCGAAGCTCGTCCGCCGACGCTCGCTCCTTGATCTCGAAGACCGCCGCCTCTTCCATTCCACCCAGCATCGTGCTGCCGCCCGATAGCGAATCCACGACGCTCACGCGCACCAGATCGGGCGACCAGGTCACGTCCCAGTTCCGCACGAAGCTCACGGCTCCCGCGCCGCCCGACCCTTCTGGCGCCAGCGACTTCATCCCGCTCTTGGTGCTGCCCACGAGCTGCTTCGAGCGCATCGCGCGGGTCGAGACGTCGATGTGTTTGGAGAGCTCGTCGAGCACCAGGCCCTCCGGCTGCCAGGGCTTGTGTCCGCGCATGCTCGCGCGGCGGATCTCCTCGCTGCCCTCGTCGAAGAGCACGTACGGGTACTCGTCGATCTCGAGCGCGTCGGCTTGCTGGCGGATCGACCAGGCGAAGTCCTTGAACTTGGTGATCGACTTGTCCTCGGACTTCGCGTCCTTGTAGTGGATCAACACATACCATTCGCCGCCGAGATCGAGATTCGACAGGTCCTCGGCGAGTGCGAAGCGGGGCGCCGCAAGCCACGTGCAACCCAGAAGCAGGACGAGTCCAAAGGTGTGCATGGACGGCCAGTATAGCCGCGATCGGAGCGCGAAAAGGCGCCCCGGAGGGCGGGGGAGCCTCACCACGGGTGGTGTAGACTCGCGCTCGATGGAGCGGCGCGACGGATCGCGCGCCCGAAGGCGGGGTTGTGGCTGCGATCTGGGTGGTATCCGAAGAGTCGGCGCTCGCTTCGACGTTGGCCCACCACGTCGACGCTCTGGGCGAGGTCTGGCTCGGCTCGCCCGAGGCCGCGAGCTTCAAGGGCGCTCCACCTCCGGACCTGCTGATCCTCTGCGGTGTCGGCGATGACTCCGGCCGCAATGACGCGCTCGAGCGGGTGCTCTCCTTCGTGCGTCAGATCCCACAGCGGCGACGCGCCGCCGCGCCCGTGCTCCACGTAGCGGTCGACGCCGGGTCCGAGGGCGACGAACGCCTGGAGCGGCTCTTCGACGACCGGCGACTCGCCCGACTCGTATTTCCGTTCGATCCCGACGATCTGCAGGCCCGAGCACGCGACCTGCTCCGCTCGAACGACGGACCGGAGAGCCTGCGCGAGCGAGCGCGCAAGCTCTGGGTGACGCGAGAGGTCGAACGGCTCTACGCGGGTCTGGACCTGCCCGCACTGCGCCAGGCGGTCGATCCGCGCAACGCCCATCGGCCGATCCTGCTGATCGGCGAGCCCGGGACACGCCGCGGACTGCTCGCGCGCTACGTGCACAATCTGGCCGAGCCCGCGCGCGATGCGTTCGTGCCGTTCGCGCTGCGGTCGCTGGCATCGGGCGGGCTAGAGAACGCGGTCATGACGCGCACCGCGAGCCGCCGTGTGACCGCCTACCTGGAAGACGTCGATCGCGCCGGGGCCACGCTTCAGGACGAGCTCGCGCATCTGCTCGGCGCGAGCGGCGCGCTCGCGCTCGAGCCCCTGCGCTGGATCGCCGCCACCTCGAGCAGCCGCGGCCTCTCGCGATCGCTTCGCGACCTCGCCTGGCTTCGCGTCGAGCTTCCACCGCTGCGAGCGCGCACGGACGAAGCCGCCCTGATCGAAGCCGCGTTTCGAAGCTGCGCCGAGCGTCAAGGTCGCGAGCTCACGCTCGAGCCTGACGCGCGCGAGCTACTCGCCGAGTACGCCTGGCCGGGGAACTTGCGCGAGCTCGACCTCGTGGCCGACGCGACCTGCGCAGCCGCGTCGGGGCCGCGAATCGGCCCGGCGGATCTGCCGATCGCGAGGGGCGGGGGTTTTCGAGCGGCGCCGCCGACGCAGCTTCCGGCCGAGCCCGAGGCGTCGAGCGACGAGGATCTGATGCTCGAGACCCTCGCGGAGAATGGCCTCGGCGAGGACGAGCTCGAGCCGGCCGATCTGCTCGAGCTCGAAGCGGATCTGGTGCCGGCGGCATCTGCCGGACTCTCGCCGCGCCAGCTCGTGATCCCGCTCGCGCAATCGATTCGCGCGCCGCTTCGGGCCTTCCGAACCTACGCGAACCTCGTCGAACAGCGACCCGATGACGAACACGTCCGGCGCGAGCTGCGGGCTCTGGTGGAACACGATCTGGGCGGGCTCGAGGAGACGCTGCAGCGCGTCGAGCGGTTCGCCCGGCTCGGCCCGGCAGAGCCGCGGCCTTTCGATCTCGCCGCGGCGTTGGGCGCGGAGCTCGACGCGCGTCAGAGCGCGGCGCGATCGAAGTCACTGGTCGTGCTCCGCGAGCTCGACGCCCAGGCGCCTGCGCTCGTCGCCGACGAGAGCCACGTGCGGCTCGCGATCCGCTCGCTTCTCGACCTGGCGCTGCGCCTCGTTCCCCAAGGTGGAGACCTGTATCTCGGCAGCGCCTGGCGACCGAAGGGAGAGGGAAGTGCGGCGGGTCACCGCATCCTGCTTCGCTTCCACAGTCCGGAGGAGGTGCTGACCGGGCCGTCGGGCGAGCCGGACGGCGAGTTCCTCGAAGTGGTGATCGCGCGAGACCTCTTCGAGCGAGCGGGGGGCAGCTTCGCGATCGACGCGAGCGGCGCGCAGGACAACGTCATCCTGGTCCAGTTGCCGGGCTGACGCGCTCCGCTAGCGTCGGAAGGCTTGGCGCTCCGACCTCTCACGCGCAAACTCGCGGCCGTGGTGACGGCCGCCGACGCCGAGCTTTCGACGCTCGTCGTCCGCTACGCGCCGCAGCGGGGCGGCCCGCCCGAGATCGAGGACCGCATCTATCTCGGCCGCCCGGGAGAGGTCGCCGCCGTGTACGGGGTCGGGCGGTGGCTCCGAATCCTGCGCGCCGGTCGGGTCCACGTCTCCGGCGATCCGTACGAGCTATGCCGAGATCCGCAGCATGCACTCGCGCTCTTGCGGCGCTGTATCGGTGCGAGCATCCAGCTCGTCCTCGCGCGCAGACTCGAACGCTCGATCACGCTCTGGACAGAGACCGGCGTCGAGCACGTAGGCGCGGTGGTGGACTTCGTCGAGGGCGCCGACGGTCTGTTGATCCGGCGCCGCGGCGGCGGTCCACTGATGCACGTCGAGCGCGAGAGCTTGATCCGCTTCGAGTCCGCTCTGCTGGAGCGCCTCGAGGTGATCTCGGTCGATCTTCCGCCGCGCTCCGACTGAACTTGCCGGATGATTTCACTTGCATGCGCGGCGTGGGTCTGATTTAAGTCAGCTGCGGGTTGCTGCTGCCCCGCGACGGTCCGGATCTTCATCGGGGGGTGGAGGATCCGAGATTCCGCGGGGCAGCACCCCGCATCGAGCGTTCGCGCTACCCTTCGGAACGACTCCGTCCCGCGTAGTGTCGAGTGCCAGGAGTCCTGGGAGGAACGTGTGTTCGGCATCGGCATGCCTGAGCTGCTGGTGATCCTGGTCGTCGCGCTGCTCGTGCTCGGCCCCAAGCGTCTGCCCGAGATGGCGCGCTCGCTAGGGCGCGGGATGGCGGAGTTCCGCCGCGCATCGAACGAATTCACGCGCACGCTCTCGGCATCGGTCGACGAGCCGCCCGCGGCACCGCCGCCGAAGCGCGCCGCGGATTCCAAGAGCGCGGCGGATTCCAAGAGCGCGCCCGAGCCCGAAGTCGCGCCACGACCGCGCGCCGATGACTGACGAGCCGCGCCCCATCCTCGAGCACCTCGCGGAGCTGCGGCGCCGGCTGTTCTGGATCATCGGCGCCTGGGCGATCACCTCGCTCGCGGCGAGCTTCTGGCCCAAGGAGCTGTTCGAGATCCTGATGGCGCCCGCGATCGATGCCGTTCGCGACTCCGGCCATACACTGATCGCGGTCGCTCCGAGCGAGCTCTTCATGACCTACCTGAAGACGATCCTGCTGACCGGTTTCGTGCTCGCGATGCCGATCACGCTCTGGCAGCTCTGGGCGTTCGTGGCGCCGGGGCTGTACGCGAGCGAGCGGCGGCTCGCACTTCCGTTCGTGCTCTCGACCAGCTCGCTCTTCGCGATCGGCTGTGCGTTCAGCTACTTCTTCGCGCTTCCGATCATCTTCCAGTACTTCGTCTCGCTCGAAGCCGACTACGTGCACACGAGCTGGACGACCCAGGCCGTGTTCAGCTCGGTCGCGAGCATGTATCTGGCGTTCGGAGTTTCGTTCCAGCTTCCGATCGTGCTCGTCGCGCTCGCGCTCGCCGGAGTGGTCACGCCCAAGCAGCTCGCCTCGAACCGGAAGTACGCGATCCTGGTCGCGTTCGTCGCCGCCGCGATCCTGACCCCGCCCGATGCGACGAGCCAGATCATGCTCGCGGTGCCGCTCTGCCTGCTCTACGAGATGTCGATCTGGGTTTCGCGCCTGCTCGTGCGCAAGCCCAAGGCGCAGCTTCTGCCGGTGGGGACGCCGGAATCCTGATGCGCGCCGACCGAATCGATGCCGTCTTGCTCGACATGGGGGGCGTTCTGCTTCCCGAGCTGCAGAGCTACGAGCGCTCGGTTCGCGACCGCGACTTCCTCGCAGCGCTCGCAGAGCAGGGAGTCGCCGACGCGGAGTCGTTCGTGATCGAGCGCGCCAGGCGACTGCGCGACGCCTACCGGGCGCTCGAGCGGGAGTGCCGACAGCCCGACGTGGACGAGGTGCTCGCCGACTGCACTCCGGTCGTACGCGGGCTCCTGCTGCGCGCGTTCAAGCGGCAGGCGGCGCCGGCGCCCTACGCGCACGCGCGCGTCGTCGTGGCCGACCTCGCGCGCGACTTCGCACTCGGCGTCGTCTCGAACAACGCCATGCCGGGCGATCACCATGCACGGGTCCTGCGGCGCGCTGGAATCCTGCAGTACGTCGGCTGCGCGGCATGGTCGGCGAACTTCGGCCGGCGCAAGCCCGACCCCGCGATGATCTTCGCGGTCCTGCGAGAGCTGGGCGTTCCCGTCGAGCGCGCGATCTTCGTCGGGGACAAGCTGCGCACGGACGTTGCGGCGGCACGCGCCGCGGGAGTGCGCTCGGTGTACATCCGCAAGCGCGGTGCTCCGTTCGCGTCGCGCGAGCTACGGCCCGATTTCACGATCTCCGATCTGCGCGCGTTGCCGGCTCTGCTGCGGCAGATCGGCTAGAGCGAGAGCACGCGCGCGACGAAATGCGCTGCGAAGCGCGCTTCGTCCACTTGCGTGGCGCAGCGCATCGGGAAGGTCTGCACGCCGGCCTGCTTCCGCTCCAGCGTGCGGAACACTCCGTTCTCGATCGCCGGCTCGATCTCGAGCTCCTCGAAGCGACAGAAGGACTCGTCGTAGACGCACGCCAGCGTCAGTGGATCGTGCAGGAAGGCTGCGTTGTCGTCGGGCGGGGCGCCCGGCGGGGTGAACAGGCGGCGCTGCACCGGCGTCCAGATCCTGAGCGCACGCGCGAGCGCGGCGTGGAGCTCGGTTCCAGCGCGCTCGATCCGCGAAGCGTCCGTCTCGCGGAGCCGGGTGCGAAGCGTCACGTCGGCGGTGACCAGCGTCGTGGGAATTCCGGAGCGCAGAACCAGAAGCGAAGCGTGCGGGTCCGAGCACAGGTTGTAGTCGACGCCGTGCGGGAAGACGCGCCCGCGGTACGAGACCTCGCGCAGGTGCCCGCCCATCAGCGTGAGCCGCCCGATCCTGGAGGCGAAGTCGGGATCGAGAGCGAGCGCGACCGCCAGGTTCGTGAGCGGCCCGACGGCGACGACCTCGATCCCGGGACGGCGACGCGAGAGCTCCAGCAGCGCGTCGACCGCGTGCGCGCGCTCGAGCGGCGGATCGCTGCCGGGCTCGAGGATTCCCTCGCCCTCGTGGCCGAACCAGTTGAAACCGGTGCCAGCGAGCAGCGGGACCCGGCAGCCGGCGAAGACCGGGATCTCGGTCCTCCCGGCCAGCTCGAGAAGCCGCCGCGTCACGCGCGCGCGCAGATCCACCTCGCGTCCGACGTGGGTGACGCCGAGGATCTCGAGCTCGGGCGAGGCGAGTGCAAGCGCCAGGCAGAGCGCGTCGTCCACGTCCGACGCCATGTCGGTGTCGAGGACGATTGCGCGCCTCATCCGGCCGCTCCTGCTCGGAGCGGTAAGATGTCGATCGGCGCGTTCGCCCCGCCGTCGATGCGGACCGCGATCTCTGCGCGGTTGGCGACGAGCAGCTTCCCGAACGCCGGGGCCCGCGGCAGGCTCAGTACTCCCGTTGCGCCTGCAGCACCGTGATCGCCGTGAGGTTCACGATCTCGTCGACGGTGGCGGTGCGCTGGAGCGAGTTCATCGGGCTGCGCATTCCCATCAGGATCGGCCCGACCACGGTGGCGCCGCCGATCGCGCCGATCATTCGCGTCGCGATGTGCGCGGCCTCGAGGTTCGGGAAGATCAGCACGTTGGCCTCGCCCTTGATCTCGGAGAAGCCGAAGCGCGTGGCCCGGCGCGCTGGATCGAGCGCGATGTCGGCCTGCATCTCACCGTCGATCACCAGGTCCTTCCAGCGCGCCTTCGCCAGCTCTACGGCCCGGGCCAGCCGGTTCGTGCGCTCGCCGCGCACGCTTCCGTAGTTCGACGACGACAGGACCGCGACGACTGGATCGAAGCCGAACCAGCGCGCCGTCTCGGCACCCAGCCCCGCGATGTCGGCGAGCTCCTCGGCGGACGGCTCGACGTTCACCGAGCCGTCGGCGAAGAAGAGCACGCGCTCCTTCTGGATCACGATGTAGACGCCCGCGGCGGCCTCGCGGCCCTCCGCCAGCCCGACGACCTCGAATGCGGGCAGGATCGACTCTGCGTAGGACTTGGTGAGGCCCGCGACCAGGCCGTCGGCGGCGCCCGTTCGCACCATCATCGCGCCGAAGTAGCTGCGCCTTCCGATCAATCGCTCCGCGTCCTGCTCGGTCACGCCCTTGCGCTTGCGCAGGCGCACCAGCTCGGCTTGATACTTGCCGCGCTCGGGCGACAGCTGGTGGTCGATGATCGCCACGCCGTCCAGGCCGATCCCCGCCTTCGCCGCCTTGGCGCGGATCTCGGCCTCGCTGCCGAGCAGGATCGCATCGCAGATCCGCTCCTCGTTCAGGATCTGGACCGCGCGCAGCACGCGCTCCTCGCTTCCCTCCGGAAACACGATGCGCTTGGGGGCGCTCTTCGCCTTGTTGATCACCGTGCGCATCAGCTCGCGCGAGCTGCCGAGGTAGCGCTCCAGGCGCTCCCGGTACTCATCGAGGTCGATCTGCAGCCGCGCGACGCCGGAGTCCATCGCGGCCTTCGCCACCGCCATGGACTCGTAGATCAGCACGCGCGGATCGAAGGGCTTGGGAATGATGTAGGTCGGACCGAACTCGAAGCGCTCGCCCGGGTAGGCGTGGAACACCTCTTCGGGCACGCCCTGCTCCCCCAGTCGGGCCAGCTCCGCGAGCGCCTTCACCGCGGCGAGCTTCATCTCCAGATTGATCTTGCGCGCGCGCACGTCGAGCGCGCCGCGGAAGATGAACGGGAAACCGAGCACGTTGTTGACCTGGTTGGGATAGTCCGAGCGGCCCGTCGCCATGATCGCGTCGCCGCGCACCTCGGCGACCTCCGCGGGCGTGATCTCGGGGTCGGGATTCGCCATCGCGAAGATGATCGGGTTGGCTGCCATGCTCGCGACCATCGGCTTGGTCACCAGGCCCGCGGAGGCGACGCCGACGAACGCGTCGGCGCCCTTCATGGCGTCCTCGAGCGTGCGAGCCGAAGTCTTGCGCGCGAAGCGGACCTTGTACTTGTTCATGCCCTCGGTGCGGCCCTCGTAGATCACCCCTTTGCTGTCGGTCATGAGGATGTTCTCGGGGCGCACGCCGAGGTGCAGGTAGAGATCCGCGCAGGCGATGCCCGCCGCGCCGGCGCCCGCGAACACGACCTTGGTGTCGCCGATCTTGCGGTGCGTGAGCTCGAGCGCGTTCAGGAAGGCGGCGGCCGAGATGATCGCCGTTCCGTGCTGGTCGTCGTGGAAGACCGGGATGTTCATCTCCGCGATCAGCCGCTCTTCGATCTCGAAGCACTCGGGCGCGCGAATGTCCTCCAGGTTGATCCCGCCGAAGGTCGGCTCGAGCAGCTTCACGGTCTGGATGATCTTCTCCGCGTCCTCCGTATCGATCTCGATGTCGAAGACGTCGACACCCGCGAAGCGCTTGAACAGGACGCCCTTGCCCTCCATCACTGGCTTGCCGGCCAGCGCGCCGAGGTTGCCCAGCCCCAGCACCGCGGTTCCGTTCGAGACCACCGCGACCAGGTTCCCGCGAGAGGTGTACTTGAACGCGTCGTCCGGGCGTTTCTGGATCTCGAGGCAGGGCTCGGCCACGCCGGGTGTGTACGCGAGGGCGAGATCGCGGGCGGTCAGAACGCTCTTGGTGGCGACGACCTCGATCTTTCCCGGCTTTCCCTTGCGGTGGTATTCGAGGGCCTGCTCCTTGGTGCTCATCGGAATCGTCCTTGCCGGAATGGGCCTGCGGCCCCGGGGGTGGAGATCGTAGCGCGAAGCGCCGCCCGTGGCGGCGCGCCTAGTGCAGCAGCGCCAGCGTGGCTTCGCGCCTGCGCCGCGCGAGCGCCTCGTCGGTTTCGAGCTCGCGGCGTTCGTCGGGATCGATCGCGAACACCCGTTCGCCCTTCTTGACGATGCTGCCGTCGCGATCCGCCATCAGGTTCCGCGTGACGGTGCCCGGGTACGGAGCCGCGACCTTGTTGAACATCTTCATGACTTCGATGACGAAGAGCGGCTGGCCGGCTTCGAAGTGCTGGCCCTCCTCGATCAGCGGCGGAAGGTGCGGCGCTTCGCGCGAGTAGAACGTCCCCCCCATCGGTGTGACGATCTCGTCGAAGGCGGCCGGCGGAGGCGGGGCCAGCGCGCGCGCGAGCTCGGTGGCGCGCGAGGCGTCCAGAAAGCGCTCCGGGAAGCTGATCGACAGGTCGTCGTCGACACGGATGTCGAGGAACCCGGCGCGCGCGCCGATGCGCGGGATCAACAGCAGGAGCTCGAGGCCGAGCTGGAAGCCGCGGTGCGCGGCCACGCAGCGCGACCAGAGCGCTTCGTCGCCCCCGCAAAGAGCGGCCGCGGGCTTGCCCGCGAAGAGCTTTGCCAGCGCATCCGCACCCTTCGCCGTCGTGCGCGCCTCGACCGCCGCGTAGAACGCGTGCGCGGACTCCAGTACCGCCGCATCGTGCCGCCAGATCTGCTCGGCGGGCGGCTTGTCGGCGCGCGCTTCGAGGTCGAGGAAGTGGTAGAGGCGCTCGAGGACGTCGACCGGGTTGGCCTCGAAGCGCACGGTCGCGCCGTCCGCCTTCCAGAGCTCGCCGTCGTAGCGGCCGAGAAAGCCCGCGAGCAGGTGCGCATTCGCGAGCAGGCGCCCGAGCGGGCGCAGCAGCAGGGTTTCCTTGGCTTCGAGCGCCGCGCGGGCGTCGGCGTCGGAGGCCTCTTTCACGAGCCGGGCGAAAGCGAACTCCAGGTCGACGCTGCTCGCGAGCTGCTCCAGCGCGCCGACCGCGCCGAGGTACGAGGTCATGAAGCGGGTGTTCGGCTCGGCCATGACGCCCCGGCCCAGGAACCACTGGATCAGGCCGTAGTGGACCTCGCGGTTCGTCTGCAGGTCGTCGCCACGCAGCTCCATCCGCCGCAGGATCTCGGCCATGCGCTCGTAGTTCTCGCGCCGCGAGCTGCCGTGGGTGAGGACCAGCGCGATGTTCGAGTCGTAGGCGCCGGCGACGTTGTAGTAGACGAACGAGCTCGTGTCGGGGTTGCGGATGCCGATCCCCTGGTCGAAGCGGATCTCGTCGGGGAGCGGCTTCGACCAGCTTCGGATCAGCCCGCCCGCGTGCGGCTGCAGCGCGCGATTGGTCGCGTTGACGCGCACCTCGACGGCGGACAGGTGCCGGGGCACACGCTCGGGACGCGGAACGCGCTTGCCGTGCGCGGCGAGCAGCGCCATCGCCTCGATCAGACGCTCGACGTAGAAATGCTCGCTCGGGTCGTCCGGATTCACGAAGCGCAGCCGATAGGCGAGCTCCGTGACGACGTGCTCGACCTGGATGCGCGTGTTCATCTCCATGAAGAAGAAGTCGAAGCCGTCGACGATGCACTCGAACGTGGACACGGAATCGAGCCCGGTGGCCGCACCGAACTTCTCGCTCTCGGCCTCCATCCGCTCGAGGTAGCCGCGGTCGCCGATCAGCACCTCGCGCGTCTTCCCGCCGGCTCGCGCGATCTCGTCGTCGAGCAGCTCTCGGGTGAGGGAGACCTCGATCAGCTTCTGCTCGTGCATCTGCACCGAGCAGTCGCGGCCGCCGAGCGAGACGCACCAGTCTCCGTTTCCGATCAGCTGGATCTCGTTGTGGCGCGTGCGCTCGATGTTGAGCTCGATCAGGAAGTTCCGGTTCGAGCCCGGCTCGACGACCTTGGACTCGGCGCAGACGTCCAGGACCGCCGTCGCGATCTCCTCGGGCTTGGAGACCACGCGCTGGCCCTTGCCGCCGCCGCCGCCGATGTACTTGAAGCGGATGCGGTGCGTCGGGTAGTCGCGCCAGATTCCGGCGCAGATCCGCTCCGCCTCGAGCTGCAGGTCGGCGATGCCCACCAGGTCCACGCCCGCCGCGTAGCTCGCCTGGAGCGCCGCCTCGGCGTTCGCCTCCAGGCTCTCCTTGGCGCTCCAGCCGAACGAGAGGCCGGCGTCCTTCGCGCGCTTCTCGAGCGCCTTGCGGTCCTTCGCGAGCTCGAGCAGCGCGCGCGTGCTCACGTCGTCCACGCCCGGTATCACCGTGTTGCCGAGACCGCGGGCGAGCTTCTTGGCCTCGTCCTTGGCCCCCGCGCGCCGCAGCACGTGCGAGGACGGCCCCATGAAGCCGATTCCCGCGCGCTCGATCGCCTCGACCAGCTCGGCGTCCTCGGCCATGAACCCGTAGCCGGCGAAGACGTGCGTGTAGCCGTGCTCGAGCGCGATCGCGACGATCTCGCCGATCCGGGTCTTCTTCTGCTGCTGACCCGATCCGGTGTAGTCCTGCACGCGGTGCACGTTCTGCGGGAAGCGGAACGAGCGCAGCTCCGGCGCCAGGCAGCGCGGGTACACGATCGAGTCCTTCTCGGAGAGCAGCATTCCGTACTCGCGCACGCCGATCTCGTCGAAGACCTGGAACGCCTCCAGGCGCACCGGGCCGCGGCAGACCACCAGCACCTTCAGCCCGTCGAGCGCGAACGAGCGCAACCAGGGGCTGTCGCAGTCGGCGAAGCGCCGGGAAACGAGGTCGCGACCCTGCATCACTCGAACTCCCGCTGCGGGCCGGACATCGCGCTCGGCGTGTAGGTGCGCATCAAGAACGAGAGGTGCTCGCCGAGCACGCGCCGGCTCGTGCCCGGCATCACGATTCGCGACACCGAGCCCAGCGAGAGCGCTTCGTTGGGGTTCATCAGCTCGCGCTCGTAGCGCTCGCGAAGCGCCTTCAGGCCGGCGTCGCGCTCGCGCCGCGCGTCGACGTCGGTCGTTCCCTGCGCGAGCGCCTTCTGGTACGCGGCCTCGATCGCGCGAAGCTCGTCCTTGAACACGAACTGCGCGCCGCCACCGGCATCCATCACGGAGATCCGCGCCATCGGCATGGCGAAGACCGCATCGGCTCCCGTGAAGTGGGAGTTGTAGGCCGCGTACGCCCCGCCGAACGCGTTGCGGATGATCAGCGTCATCGACGGCACGCGGATGTCGATGATCGCGTCGAGCAGGCGCCGGCCCTCGAGGATGATCCCGCGCGACTCCTGCTCGGTTCCCGGCGTGAAGCCGGAGACGTCCTCGAGGAAGATCATCGGGACGTTGTAGAGGTTGCAGAAGCGGATGAAGCGCGTGCCCTTGCGCGCGGCGTCGACGTCGATCTGGCCGCTCGCGACCGCGGAGTTGTTGGCGATGAAGCCGACCACGTGGCCGCCGATCCGGCCGAACGCCGTGATCAGGTTGCGCGCCCGGGTCGGCTGCAGCTCGAAGTACTCGCCGTGGTCGACGATCTGCTGCAGGAAGAGCGTGATGTCGAGCGGAGCGCTCATTCCCGCCGGTGAGTCGAAGGTCTTGCGGAACAGGATGTCCTCTTCGACGGTGAAGCGGTCGATCGGATCGCTGGTCGGCCGGAACGGCGGCGACACACGGCAGTTGTCGGGCAGGTACGAGAGCAGCCGCAGCGCGGTGCGCAGCGAGCCGACCTCGTCGGTCGTCGTAAGATCGCAGACGCCGTTTCGCCCGTGCACGCCCGGTCCGCCGAGCGCGTCGGCCGTCACGTCCTCGCCGAGCGCCGCCTTCACCACGCCGGGCCCGGTGAGCCCGATGAACGTGTCGGCGCACTGGATCATGAACGAGCCCTGGCGCGGCAGATACGCGCCGCCGCCGGCGTTGTAGCCGAACATCAGGCTGATGCTCGGCACGACGCCCGATATGCGGCGCAGCGCGGTGAACGCCTCGCTGTAGCCGTCGAGCCCGCCCACGCCCGCGGGCACGAACGCGCCGGCCGAGTCGTTCATGCCGATCAGCGGGATGCCGCGCTCCGCCGCCATGTAGATCAGCCGCGCGAGCTTCGCGCCGTTGGTGGCGTCCATCGAGCCGGCGCGGAGCGTGAAGTCGTGGCCGTACACCGCCACGTCGCGCCCGCCGATCGAGAGCACGCCCGTCACGATCGAGGCGCCGTCGAGCGACTTGCCCCAGTTCTGCCAGAGCAGGTTCGGCTCCTGGTCCGAGAGCACCTTCAGCCGCTCGAAGACCGTCATGCGGCCCTTCGCGTGCTGGACGCGAACGCGCGCCGGGCCACCGCCGCGCTTGGGCCGCTCGAGCAGCTCGAGCCCGCGCTCGATCGACTCCTCGTAGACCGCGGCCGAGGGGTGCAGCGAGGTGACCGTCTTCGCCGGCGCCACCGCGGCCAGCGGGTTTTCGAGCAGGTATTTGGGAGTCTCAGTCGCCATGCCGGGGGCCCTTCTCGGCCGGCTCAGAGCGCCGCGATCCGGCCGAGCCGCTCACAGGGCGCTGGTTCGTCGAGTCGGAGGTTTGGGGGCGCAGGATATCAGATCGTCGGATCCGAGCCGGCTGCCCGCGCCTACCGGTTCTTGACCTTCTCCCAGTCGGCCAGGAACTGCTCGATGCCCTTGTCGGTGAGCGGGTGCTTGGCGAGCCCGAAGAGCACCGCCGGGGGAATCGTCGCGATGTCGGCGCCGAGCCGCGCGGACTCGAGCACGTGGAGCGGGCTGCGAATGCTGGCGACGATGATCTCGGTCGCGATGTCGTAGTTCTCGAAGATCTCGCGGATCTGCGCGATCACCTGCATGCCGCTTTCCGGCTGGATGTCGTCCAGGCGGCCGACGAACGGCGAGATCATCGCGGCGCCGGCCTTGGCGGCCATCAGCGCCTGGATCGGCGTGAAGACCAGGGTGCAGTTGGTCGGGACGTCCTGGCTGGAGAGGACCCGGATCGCCTTCAACCCCTCGACCGTCATGGGGATCTTGACCACGATGTTCGAGGCGACCTTCCGCCACTCCAGGCCCTCCCGGACCATGCCCTCGGAGTCGAGCGAGACGACCTCGGCGCTGATCGGGCCGTCGCAGATCTTGGTGATCTCGCGGACCACGTCGCGCGGATCGCCCTTCTCCTTGGCGAGCAGGCTCGGATTGGTGGTCACGCCGTCGCACAGACCCAGCGACACGCCTTCGCGGATGTCGGGAACGTGGGCGGTGTCGAGGAAGAACTTCATCGCGGGTCCTCCAGGGGGTCGGGCTTCACAGTTTCTCGACTCGCAGGGGATCGTCAAGGTCGGCGAGCAGCTCGGAGATCGTGCGCGTCTGCCCCGGGGCGACCAGATCCGGGGCGAGCTCGGCGAGCGGCGCGAGCACGAAGCGGCGACGGGCGAGACCCGGATGGGGCAGCGTCAGGCGCGGGGTCTCGAGCGCGAGATCTCCGAAGAGCAGCAGGTCCAGGTCGATCAGCCGCGGCTGCCAGCGAGCGCGCTTCGCAGGGCGGCCGAATTCGAGTTCGAGCGCGAGCAGGCGCTGGAGGACGGAGAGGGCGTCGCCGCCGAGCCCGACCTCGACTGCGGCGTTCACGTACCAGGGCTGCGGCTCGGGCTGGCCGCGCTGCGCTAGCGGCTCCGTGCGCCAGAGCGACGAGGCGCGATGCGGCCCCCAGCGGCAGAGCTCGGCGATCGCCGCCCGCACCTGAGCCCCGGGATCGCCGAGATTCGCCCCGATGCCGACGTAGGCCTTGCGCCTCAGCCTTCCTTCTCCCCGGGCAGGCTCGGCCGGGTGACGCCGTCTTCGGTCTCGTGGGTCACGACGTCGAGCAGCAGGAGCACCACGCCGATCACGATCGCCGAATCCGCGACGTTGAAGTCCGGGAACACGAACAGCCCGAGGTTGAACTGCAGGAAGTCCACGACCTCGCCGCCGCGCGCGATCCGGTCGATCAGGTTGC
Organism: Deltaproteobacteria bacterium; assembly: GCA_016875225.1. NCBI lineage: Bacteria > Pseudomonadati > Myxococcota > Myxococcia > Deltaproteobacteria bacterium. The sequence continues at coordinate 5,762 of VGRW01000038.1, read as the reverse complement.
CGAGCGCCCCGGACACGATCAGGCCCAGCGACACCGCCGAGAGCCGGTCGTTCGGCTCGATGCGCCGGAAGAACGATCCGATCATCACCAGCGCCACGAGCGAGAGCACGATGAAGACCAGCACGGGCACGCCCTGCGCGAGACCGAGCGCTCCGCCCGGGTTCCGCGCGTGCGTGACGCGGAAGAAGCCCTCCAGCGCCGCGATCGGAGCCCAGTAGCTGCCGCGCTCGATGTACGCGGAGACCAGACTCTTGGTGATCTGGTCCAGCGGCACGATCACCGCCATCAGCGCGAGCAGGGTGCGAAGCTTCGGCGTCATGGCCCGCTCTCTACCAAATCGTCACCTCCCGCGCCCGAACCAGCCGAACACGCTGCGCAGCGCGCGGCGCACCGGGTTCGCGCGCGCTTGCTCCTGCGGCGGCGGCGGCCCGGTCGAAGGCTTCGCGGTCTCGGATCCGAAGCCGCGAAAAATCCCGCAGGCGCCTTCCGGCGCGGTGCCGCGCAGGAAGACCTCTCGCTCGCCGCCGCACATGAAGCCCGCTCGCAGCCCGGTCTCGCGGTCGACCTCGAGCGATTCCACGCCGGTGGGGGCCGAGAACTCCTCTGCGGGCGCCTTGCCGCGCGCGACCTCGAGCACGTCCGCGAAGATCGGCAGCGCCGCGACCGAGCCGGTGACCCGCACGCTCTCGCCGTCGTCGAAGCCGACCCAGACCGCGATCACGATCTCCGGCGTGTAGCCGATGAACCAGGCGTCGCGATGGTCGGAGCTCGTGCCTGTCTTGCCGGCGACGTCGCCGCGGAACCCCATCGCTCGCAGGGCGGCTCCCGTGCCGCGCTCGACGACGCCCTGCAGAGCCGAGGTGACCAGGTACACCTCTGCCGGATCGAAGACCTTCTCCGCCGCTCCCGGGCGCTCTTCGAGCACGCGTCCGTCGGAGTGAACCACACCGGTGTAGGAGCGCAGCGCCGGCAGCGAACCGGATGCGGCGAGCGCCGCATAGGCGCGCGCGGCCTCTAGCACCGTGAGCTCGAAGGAGCCGAGCGAGACGCTCGGCACGGGCGCAAGCGGGCTCTCGATGCCGAGCCTTCGCGCGGTCGCGACGATGCGCTCCGGTCCGATCGCGATGCCGAGCTTGGCGACCGGGACGTTCAGCGACTGCTCGATCGCCTCGCGAACCGTCACGGTGCCGCGGTACTCGCCGTCGTAGTTCACCGGCTGCCAGGTGCTGGTCGGGAGCTTCAGCGTGAACGGCTCGTCCTCGAGCTTCGAGAGCAGCGTGAAGCGCGGCGCGCCTCCGTCGCGGCCGAGCGCGGCGAGCAGGACGATCGGCTTGAAGACGCTCCCGGGCTGGCGACGCGCCTGCGCGGCTCGATTGAACTGGCTCAGCTTGTAGTCGCGGCCCCCGACCAGCGCGAGGATTTCGCCGCTCGCAGGCGAGAGCGCGACCACCGCGGCCTGCAGCGGCGAGGCGGGCCGGCGCAGCGACGGGTAGTCCTGCTCGAGCCGCGAGAGACGCGTCGTCACCGCCGCGTTCGCCGCTCGCTGCAGCTCGGCGTCGAGCGTGGAGTAGATCGCCATTCCCTCGCTCTGCAGGAACTCCTCGCCGTAGCGCTCCGAGAGCTCCTGGCGCAGCTCCTCGACGAAGTACGGCGCGACGTGCTCGTCCACGTACACGTCGCGCACGCCGAGGTCGGCGATCAGCGCGCTCTCGTACGCGTCGCGGTCGATCTTGTCCTGCTCGCGCAGGACCCCGAGCACCAGGTCGCGACGCTTGCGCGCGGCCTCGGGGTGCTTGTACGGCGAGTACAGGTTCGGACCCTTGATCAGGCCGGCGATCAGCGCGGCCTCGGGCAGCGTCAGGTCGCCGACCTGCTTGCCGAAGTAGTGCTGCGCGGCCTCGCCGACGCCGTGGATGGCGACCGAGCCGCGCTGCCCCATGTAGACCTCGTTCAGGTAGGCCTCGAGGATCTCGCGCTTGGTGTGGTTGCGCTCGAGCAGCAGCGCCATCAGCGCTTCGGTCCCTTTGCGCGTGAGCGTGCGCTCGCGCGTCAGGTAGAAATTCTTCGCCAGCTGCTGGGTGACCGTGCTTCCACCCTGCACGACGCGTCCCGCGCGCAGGTTCGCGAGCATCGCGCCGGCGATGCGCCAGACGTGGATGCCGCCGTGCTCGAAGAAGGACTGATCCTCGACCGCGATGATGGCGTCGACGAGCAGTGGGGGAACGTCGGCGAGCGCCTCGAGCTTGCGATCCGCGCGCTCGGCGCCGTGGAACTGCGCGATGATCTCGGGCTCGAGCGAGACCGAGCCGAGCAGATCGCCGCTCGAGTCCCGGAGCGCCGCGATTCGCGTGCCCGAGAGCCGCAGCTGGAACAGCCGCGCAGGGTCGTTGCGATCCGGCAGGCGCGAGGCGCGGCGGTGGATCTCGACCAGTCCGGGCGTCTGGCGGTACTCACCGGGCCGGAGCGTCCGCTTGGCGCTCGCCGCCGCCACGTAGCCCATCCGCTCCAGTCGGGCGCGCAGCCGGACGCGCTCGACGTCGAGCCCGGGCCGCAGCTCGAGCGGCCGCGAGTAGACCCGCGATGGGACGGCGAAGAGCCGGCCCTCGAAGCGCGCTTCGACGCGCTCCTCGAGATCGGAGACGGCGCGAAGCGCGAACACCCCCAGAAGCAACAGGAGGATCGCGAGCAGGAGGGCCGCCCTGGGGAGGTGTCTGCGCACGCCCAGAGCTTATGGCCTCGAAGTCGCTTGCGCGCCCCCCCGCGCGCGGGCATCCTCGTCCGGCCCCGAGGTAAGAATGGTCGAATCCAAGAGCTCCAAGACCTGGGGCGGGCGTTTTGCGAAGCCCACGGATCCGCGCATGGAGCGCTTCTCCGCCTCCGTGCACGTGGACGGAAGGCTCTGGGCGCAGGACGTCCGCGGAAGCGTCGCGCACGCGCGGATGCTCGCCAGCCAGGGGATCGTGAGCAGCGCCGAAGGCGAGCAGCTCGTGAAGGGTCTGGAGCAGATCGCGCGCGAGCTCGAGTCGGGAACGCTCCTGCTCGACCCCGCGCTCGAGGACGTGCACACCAACATCGAGCGGCGCCTCGGCGAGCTGGTCGGGCCGCTCGCGGGAAAGCTGCACACCGGGCGCAGCCGAAACGACCAGATCGCCACCGACCTGCTGCTGTGGATGCGCGACCAGATCCCGGCGCTGCTCGGCGCGCTCGGCGAGCTTCGCGGGGTGCTGGTCGAGCGCGCCGCGCAAGAGGTGGACGTGGTGCTGCCGGGCTACACGCACATGCAGCGCGCGCAGCCGGTGCGGCTCGCGCACCACTGGCTCGCGCACTACGAGGCGCTGACTCGCGACGCGGGCCGGCTCCGCGACGCTCGCTCGCGAATGGCGCGCTCGCCGCTCGGCTCCGGCGCGCTCGCCGGCAGCACGCTGCCGATCGACCGCGATCAGACCGCGCGCGAGCTCGGCTTCGCCGCCCCGACGCGGAACACGCTCGACTCCGTCTCCGCGCGCGACGCGGCGCTCGAGCTGCTCGCGGCGCTGGCCATCTCGATGGTCCACCTGTCCAGGCTCTGCGAGGAGCTCGTGCTGTGGAGCTCCTCGGAGTTCGGCTTCGTCGAGCTCGACGACGCGTTCTCGACCGGCTCGAGCCTGATGCCGCAGAAGAAGAACCCCGACGCCGCCGAGCTGGTGCGCGGCAAGTCCGGGCGCGTGATCGGCGATCTGATGAGCCTGCTCGTGACGATGAAGGGGCTCCCGCTCTCCTACAACCGCGACATGCAGGAGGACAAGGAGCCGGTGATCGACGCCGTCGACACCACGCGCACCTGTCTCGAGGTCCTGGCGGCCGCGATCAAGACGCTGCGCGTGAGCCACGCCAGCATGGAGCGCGCCGCGAGCGACCCGATGCTGATCGCGACCGATCTCGCCGATCAGCTGGTGCTCTCCGGCGTGCCGTTTCGCGAGGCGCACGGGGTGGTGAGCAGCGTCGTCGCGCACTCGCTCGCCGCCGGCGTCGAGCTCTCGGCGCTCTCGCGCGACACCCTGCGCTCGTTCCACCCCGCGCTCGACGTCGATCCGGCGCAGTTCTTCCGGGTCGAGCGCTCGCTCGAGGCGCGTCGCGAGCCCGGAGCGCCGTCCCGCCCGCGCGTGCTCGAAGCGATCGCGTCGGCTCGCGCGGAGCTGGCGGAGGAGACGCCATGACCCGCGTCGGACTCGTCGCGCTGGTGCTGCTCGCCGGGATCGCCTGCGGCAAGTACGGCCCTCCGGTGCGAGCCGACGGCGGGACCTCGGCCGCGGCGCCCAAGGCCGCAGCGGCACCCGGCGCAAGCGACACCGAGGTGTGTCCGGATCCGAACTCGCCCGAGGACGGCGCGGAGCAGAAGCCATGACTGCGCCAGCGAAGATCCGCTTCGCAAAGATGCACGGCGCGGGAAACGACCTGGTCGTGATCGATTGCCTGGCCGGGGATCCCGTCTCCGACTGGGCGAGCTTTGCGCGCTTCGCGCTCGACCGTCGGCTCGGGATCGGGGGCGACCAGCTGCTGCTGGTCCGGCGGTCGAGGGACGCGGATTTCGCCATGGCGATCCGCAACGCGGACGGTAGCCAGGCCGAGATGTGCGCGAACGGGATTCGCGCGTTCACGAAGTACGTGCGCGACAAGGGGCTCACGCGCAAGGACGTGATCCGGGTCGAGACGCTCGCGGGGATCGTCACCCCGCGCTGGCTCGGCGGCGATCAGGTCGAGGTCGAGATGACGCGGCCGGTGCTCGAGCCGGCGAAGATCCCCACGCTCCTCGACGGCCGCGCGCCGCTGATCGACGTGCCGCTCGAGGTCGGCGGAGAGCGCCTGTCCGTCTGCGCCGTGGGCATGGGCAATCCGCACTGCGTGGTCTTCGTCGACGATCCAGACGCGTTTGCGGTCGAGCGGATCGGAAAGCTGATCGAGCACCACCCCGCGTTCCCCGAGCGCGTGAACGTGGAGTTCGTCGGCGTGCGCTCGCGCGACGAGCTCGTGCAGCGCACCTGGGAGCGCGGCACCGGCGAGACGCTGGCCTGCGGCAGCGGCGCCTGCGCGGTCGGAGTCGCCGCGGTGCTCTCGGGCCGCGCGGAGCGCGACGTGCGGATCCGGCTTCGCGGCGGGGTCTTGCGCATCCGCTGGCCGGAGAGCGACGGTCCGGTCTTCATGACGGGCCCGGCGGCCCACGTCTTCGATGGAGAGCTCGAATGGCCCTGAATCTCTCCGGAGCCTTCACCGCGCTGGTGACGCCGTTCCGCGGCGATGGGTCGCTGGATCTCGACGCGCTCGCCCGTCTGGTCGAGTGGCAGATCGAGAGCGGCATCTCCGGACTCGTCCCGTGCGGGAGCACCGGTGAATCGGCCACGCTCACGCCCGAAGAGCACATCCGCGTGGTCCGGCACGTGGTCGAGGTCGCGTCCGGACGCGTGCCGGTCGTGGCGGGCACGGGCTCGAACTCCACGCGCGAGGCGATCGAGCTGACCTCGGCCGCGCGCAGCGCCGGAGCCGACGGAGCGCTCTTGATCTCGCCCTACTACAACAAGCCGACGCAGGAGGGCATCTACCAGCACTACCGGATGGTGGCGCTCGAGGGCGGACTGCCGATCGTGCTCTACAACATCCCCGGCCGGACGGCGTCGCGGATCGAATCCGAGACCACCGCGCGCCTCTCGCGCGTACCGGGCGTCGCCGGGCTGAAGGAGTGCGGCGGCGACTTCGCCGCGACGGCCGAGACGATCGCGCCCGTCGCG
>VGRW01000037.1 GCA_016875225.1 Deltaproteobacteria bacterium | reverse complement strand
ATGCTCACCGCGAGCGGAATCGAGAGGAAGATCACCGGCATGATGAAGGCCGCGTTGTAGCGCTGCCCGGTGTAGCCCTTGAAGACCAGGTAGGTGACCACGAAGTAGTTGATCGCGAAGTAGGCGTTCAGGACCAGGATGTCCCAGACCAGCAGCGAGTGAGGGAAGTGCGGGTTCCCCACGACGGGGAAAAGGTGCCAGAGCCGGTCGGGGCGGCCGACGTCGATCGAGACGAAGAGCATGCACATGATGATCGCGGAGACCGCCATGATCTCGCCGAGGAGCACCACCTCCTTGATCGGCCCCCACTGGTACACGTAGGCGGGGATCACCAGGATCACGGCCGCAGCGGCCACGCCGACCAGGAACGCGAAGTTTCCGATGTAGAAGCCCCAGGAGATCTGATCGCGCATGTTCGTGGTGCTCAGCCCGTTCTGAAGCTGGTTCGCGTACGCGAACGATCCGACCACGATCAGCACGCCGAGCAGCGCGATCCACGCGTAGTAGCCGACGCTGCCACGCGCGACCACGCGCGCGCTGCCGGCGACGAAGCGCCAGAACTGGATGACCGAGTTCATTCCATCAGCCCCAGAAGTAGAAGAACTTGGGATGCGTCTCGAGCTCCGCCTTGAGCACGAACGTGCGCTTGGTCGCGAGCAGCTGGCGGATCTCGCTCTTGGGATCGAGCAGGTTTCCGAACTTCCGCGCGCCCACGGGGCAGGCTTCGAGGCACGCGGGGTAGCGCCCGTCGCGCACGCGCTGGATGCAGAAGCTGCACTTCTCGACCACGCCCTTTCCGCGCGGGCGATTGCCGAGCAGGTGCATGTTCGGATTCACGTCTTCGGCGGGCAGGTTCGGCTCGGCCCAGTTGAACTTGCGCGCGCCATAGGGGCAGGCCGCCATGCAGTAGCGGCAGCCGATGCACCAGTCGTAGTCGATCACGACGATCCCGTCGGGCTCCATCCAGGTCGCCCCGGTCGGACAGACCTGTGTGCACGGGGAGTCGTCGCAGTGCTGGCACGCGACCGGCAGGTAGACCTTGTCGGGGGCGGGAACCTCTTCGTGGTCGTAGTAGGGGTTGCCGTCCTCCAGGTTGATCCCGCGCATCACCTTCTCGCGCTCGAACTCCAACACGCGGATCCACTGGATCTGCGGATCCCGCGACTGGTTGTTCTCGTCGACGCAGGCGTACACGCACTTGCGACAGCCGATGCAGCGCGAGATGTCCAGACCGTAGCCGAACACGACACCGTCGATCGGCCCGGTGGCGCTGACCTTCACGTCCTTCGCGTAGCGGGCGGAGTACTTCTTCGCGAGCCGCTCGAGCACGCGGTCGAGATCCTCGCGAGAGAGCTCTCGGAAGTGGCCCTGGAACATGGCCTCGACGTCGAACTCCATGCCGGTGGCCGCGCCGACCCCGGTGAGCGCGGCCGCGCCCGCCACCGCGGTGCGCAGGAACTTGCGCCGCGAGGCGCCCTTCGCGTCGAGCTTCGGGGCGTCCGGATCGTCAGGGTTCATCGGAGACCTCCTGGGCGGGAACGCTCGACGCCGCGGCGGTCGAGCTCAGGATCGCCTCCGGACGTCGCGGAGGCGGAAGCGGCTCGATCGCCTTGAAGCGCGGCGCGTGCGGGTCGTGGCACTCGATGCAGGTCCGGACCTCCTTCGGGCCCCACCAGTGACCGGTGCGTTTGCCGTGGATTCCGGTCGGCCAGTCCTGGCGCCTCTGCCCGTGGCACTGCAGGCACATCTTCCACGATTCCCCGAACGCCACGTGAGTGCGGTCCGCGAGCTGGAGCGAGTCGCGGTCTTCGGCCGAGTGACACTGCAGGCACCACAGGTCGCCATGGACGACCTCGATGTCTTCGTGGTCCTCCTCCATCGCGCGCCGCTCGGGATCGACCTTCATCGTCTCGTCGTGGCAGTCGCTGCAGGGGAAGTAGTCGTCGCTCGGCTCGGGCCCGGCGAGCAGCACGGGCTCCGGCTCCGGCGGCAACGTGCGCTTCGGGTAGTCCGCTCGGCTTCCGTCCTCCCCGTGCGGGCACTGCAACGAGAAGAGCATGAGCACGAAGACCAGCGCGCCGCCCAGGACCGTCCACGTCGCGCCCTGAACCCGCTTCTCGATGCCTTCGCCGTCCTCCGTGTCCGCCACGTCCTACTCTGCGTCGCTGTCCTTGGACGGGTCGTACCCTGCCGGCACCGGATGCGCGATCGCCTTCGTCGCCTGCTCGTAGTCGAATCCCGCGGTCTTGCCTCCGGCCAGCTTGTAGCGCGCGGGATCCCAGGCGGGGCTCTCGTCGTTGTGGCAGGTCAGGCAGACCTTCTCGCTCTGCAGCACGAGGCCCTTCTCCACCGCCTTCTTCTGATCCATCATGATCTTCTTCTTGCGGTAGTCACTGCCCGGTCCGTGACACGCCTCGCAGGTCACGCCCTCCGTCTTGGCGTACTTCATCCCGAGGCGGGCCTTGGGCTCGCCGTGCCCGGCGACGTGGCACTTCACGCACTTGTCGGAGGCCTGGGGGTCGTCGATCCCCCTGTCCTTGCCCCACTGCTTCGCCTTGTCGGAGGCGAGAGTCCCCCAAGCCTTGGCGTGCTTGGAGTCGAGCCACTTCCCGTACTGGTTGCCGATCTCGTCCTTCTCGTGGCACGAGCGGCACTTCGTCGCCCCTGCGAACTGGTGGGGCTTCTTCCCGTCCGCGTGCGCCGGACCCCCGCTGGCCAGGAGCACGCACGCGGACACCACCGCGATCACGAATCGCTTCACGAATCCTCCCTCGGATCAGTAGACGTCCTGGACAGTGTTATAGACGTTCCACTTTCCGGTAGGGGTGACCATCCAGTCGGCTTCGATCCGGGCCTTCTCCTTGAGCGTCTTGTCGTCGTAGACGATCAGCGCGCCCTTCTTGTCCCAGACCGATGCCCAGACCTCGTCGCCAGCTTTGTTGTACTCGAAGTGCACGATCTTCCCGTGCTGGGTGGCCGGGAAGCAGGTGGGGTCGGCGTCGAAGTCCTTCTTCTTGAACACGCAGATCGTCTGGTTGGAGTTGCCGTCCTTGGCGAACGTGGCGTCGGTCCAGACGTTCTCGCTCTTCGGATGGGTCTTCAGGAACAATCCCGGTCCGGCAGTCTCCGCCTCGCGCACGACCTTCCAGGCGTGCTCCGGGTGCTTCGCGGGATCCGATCCGTAGACGCTGATCTTCCCCTCGCCCAGATGCGTGGTCGCGCTCACCGGCCCGTACTCCGGATCGATCCAGTTCGCGCCGCGGCCGGGGTGCGGCTTCACGCCGGTCTCGAACTTGGTGACGAACTTCTTCTCCTTGGTGTCCACGACCACCATCTGGTCGCGCATGTTCGCGGCGATCAGCAGGTAGCGCTTGGTCGCATCCCAGCCACCGTCGTGCAGGAACCGCTCGGTCTCGATCTGGTGCATCTTGACGTTCTCGAGGTCCGAGTAGTCGACCAGCCAGACCAGGCCCGTCTCCTTGATCGCGACCACCCACTCGCTGTCGAAGTGCGAGGCGAGGATCGTCGCGACGCGCGGCTCCGGGTGGTACTCGTCCGTGTCGTAGGTCATCGACCGGGTCGAGATCACCTTCTTCGGCTCCAGTGTCTGCCCGTCGATGATGACCAGCTGCGGTGGCCAGTAGCAGCCGACGATCGCGAGCTGGTCGACGAAGTCGCCCTTCGGCCCCTTGTACTTCGAGACCTCGACGCTGCGCGCGTCGAGACAGGTGCGGACCTCGGCCACCACGGTCGGCTTGGCCGCGTAGAGGTCGATCAGGCTCACCTTGCCGTCGCGGCCGATCGTGTAGAAATACCGCCCGGTCGCGGACGATCGGAAGATGTGGACCGCGTAGCCGGTGTCGACGACGCTGAGCAGCTTCTTGCTCTTGCCGTCGATGACCGCGCCCTTGCCCGCGTCGCGCAGGATCACGCCGAAGAGCTCGTCGATGTCGTAGTCGTGCTCGGGCTTCTTGAGCCGCTGCTCGACCGGAACGTGGATCTTGTGCGTCTTCTTCATGTCCGCGATGCTCATCTCGGGCGGGATCGGCGGTGTGTTCTGCAGGAACTTCGCCATCAGCGTGGTCTCGGCCTTCGTCATCTCGCCCGTGCGGCCCCAGCCGGGCATGCCGGCATCGGTGCCGTCGTAGATCACGCTCTCGAGCTTCTCGAGCGTCTTCTGGCGCATGGCGGTGTCGTCGATCACCGGTCCGGTCGCGCCCTTGCGCAACGTTCCGTGGCACCCCGAGCAGCGATCGAAGTAGATCTGCTTGCCCTGGTCGAACTCCGCGGGCGTCAGCTTCGGCACCGGCTGGACGACGACGGGCGCGGGCGCCGGGTCGGCCGACATTGCGGGCGCAGCCTGGAGCAAGAGAGCGAAAACACCGACCGCGCCTAGCGCGAGCCTGCGGGCCAACGAACGCGACACGCTGCAATCAATCGCTACGAACTTGAACATGCGGAACCTCCCGTTCGCACAGAGTTGCAATTCGAATGCCCGCGCTAGACCCCTCGCGCGGAGTTCTTCGAGCGAGCGGGACGACGGCATGCGGCGCCGTGTCACTCGGTGATGTGTCGAAGTGTGCACCGGCTCGAGCTTCGAGCAAGCCGAATCCAGGCCCGGTGAGCGCGGATGTCACGGCACGGATCTGGCAGAATGCGGGGAGACACTCGACGGCGGGAGGTGCAACATTGCGCGGCAGGGTGCGCTTCGTCGGAGCGGGACCGGGCGATCCCGAGCTCATCACCGTTCGCGGATTGCGCGCGCTGCAGGAAGCAGATGTCGTCCTGTACGACAGCCTGGTGAGCCCGGAGCTCCTCGAGGGCCTTCGCGCCGAGCTCGTTCACGTGGGAAAGCGCTGCGGCCGACACGCGATGACGCAGGAGCAGATCAATCGACTGCTCGTGGAGCTCGCGCTCGCTGACAAGGACGTCGTTCGCCTCAAGGGAGGGGATCCCTCCGTCCTGGGACGGGTAGGAGAAGAGATCCTCCCGCTCGCGGAGCACGGGATCGAGTTCGAGATCGTCCCGGGCGTCTCCAGCGCCACCGCCGTACCCGCACTCGCGGGAATCCCGGTCACCCATCGCGACTTCGCGGACAGCTTCACCGTCGCCACGGCGCACCGTCGGGACGAGGACGGACGCTACTCGATCCCGCCCTATCAGCCGCGCAACACCTTGGTGCTGCTGATGGCCGGAGCCACCGTGCCCGCCTGGCGTACACAGCTCGTGGCGCTGGGCTATCCGGCCGATCTTCCCGTCGCATTCGTGAGCGCGGGCTGCTCCCCACGAGAGCGGGTGCTGGTCACCACCGTCGCGCAGGCCGAACGGGACTTCGAGGCCGCGGCACTCGAGACCCCGGTCCTGGCGGTGATCGGCTGGGTCGTCGGCTTGCGCGACTCGCTCGGACCCTACGCGTCTTCGAGGAGCTGCAGCAGGTCGAGCTCGGTCTCGGCCATGCGCCGTCCGATCGCGGCCTGCTCGACGCTGGGGATGACGCCCGACAGATAGGCGTTCACCTGCACGATCCAGACGACGCAGACCTTCGCCGAGCAGAGCACCTCCCACCAGCGCAGCGCGTCGCGATCGAGAACTCGGCCGCTCTCGGTTTCGTAGGCGCGGTAGAACGGCTCGCGCGGACCGACTCCGCCGACCGGCGCGGCCGGATTGCCGAATCGCCAGGTCTTCGTGCACATCCAGGCCAGGTCCTCGTGCGGATCCCCCACGTGCGCGAGCTCCCAGTCGAGCACGGCGCGCAGCCCTTCGGGGCCGACCACCACGTTGCCCATCCGGTAGTCGCCGTGCACGAGCGCGGCGGCCGGCTGCGCGGCCGATCCGCCCGGCACGCTGCGCTCGAGCCACCGGTAGGCCCATTCACAGACTGGTGTAGGGGAAGGCGCCGAGTCGATGCCGCGCCGGACCTGCGCGAGCTGCTCCCTGACGCTCGACTGGCCGGGCGCGGCGCGGGCGATCCGCTCGAGCCCGGGCGCGGCGGGATTCATGCGGTGGATGCGCGCGAGCGCGCGGCCGAGCTGCTCGGGCAGCCGCTCCCGCGCGTTCGCGAGCGACGGCTCGCGCAGGATTCGCGTTCCGATCGTCTCGCCCTCGATCCGATCCATGAAGTAGAACGGCCCGCCCAGCGGCTCGAGCTCGGCGCAAGGCCAGTACACGCGCGGCACCGGGACCTCGCAGCGCAGCGCCTCTTCGAGCAGGCGAAACTCCAATCGGAAGCCGCCGCCATCGGCCGAGGCTCCGCGCGCCGTGGCCGCGGTCGGATCGATCCGCAGCACGAGCGCACGCTTCTCGGCCGCGCTTGCGCCGCCGAGCTCGAGGTCGAGGCTCCAGACCTGCCGTGACGAGCCTCCGGCCATGCGGCGCAGATTCGACACGCGCGCCGGAGCGCCGGCGTTAGCGCCGATCCAGGCCTCGATCCTTGCCACACGATCGTCGCGGTCGAGCTTCTCCACGCGCGCGATCTTACCTGCGCAGCGACCCGAGCGTCGCGACCAGGGCGTTCGCGACGAGCGCGAGCAGCCCCGCGTGGACGCCGCCGAATCGCTCGACTCCGGCGAGCACGGACCCCGCCGCGAGCGCCGAGCCGAGCACCACGCCCGCGAGCGTCGGTCCCGCGCGCAGACCCGGCCAGTGGATCGCGAGCAGGAACGCGGGCGCGCACTGGACCAGAACCTCCATCTTGAGCTCGGTGATCCGCCAGAGCGTGAGGTCGCGGCGCATCGCGAGGACGATCATCGCGGCGAAGAGCGCCGCTGCAGCGCGCTTGCCTAGAAGCGTGGTCGCGGGCGCATCGCGCGGGCGGTCCAGCAGATCGGTCGCCACCAACGATCCGGCCGAGAGCAGGACCGAGTCCGCGGTCGACATGATCGCGGCGATCGCGGCCAGGAACACGACCACGGCCGCAAGCGCGGATGCGAGCCCGTCCTGCGCCCAGAGCGCGAGCAGCGCCGGCATCACGCGGTCGGCATCGACCCCGGCGAGCTCGGGCAGACGCGTGATCGCGGCCAGGCCGATCATCGTCACGACCGCGGTCGTGACGAGCGGCATCCAGGTCATCAGCGCAAACGCGCGCTTCAGCGTGCGGCTCGACGACGCGGCGTAGATGCGCTGGATCGCCTGCGGATAGAGCGTGCTGCCGATGCCGAGCAAGAGGATCGTCGAGGCCCAGTTCGCCCGGGCAGTGGCGCCGGGAACGACCACGGCGTCGGGGCGCAGCTCGGCGATCCGAGTCGAGAGCCCCGCGAGCCCGCCGGGCGTGGACAGCAGCCACACGATCATCGCGCCCAGGCCCGCGAACATGATCCCGGCCTGCACCGCGTCGGTCCACGCGACGGCGCGCATGCCCCCGGTCGTCTCGTAGAAGAGGATCACCGCGGCCAGCCCCACCACGCCGAGCTCGTACGGCACGAGCCCGCCGGTCGCCTCGGTCGCAAGCTCCCCCATCGCGCGCAGCTGCGAGAACAGGAAGTTCGAGAGCGCGAATATCATCACCAGCGCGACCGCGACGCGAAGCGCCCGGCCGTGCGGCTCCGCGCCGAAACGCCAGCGCAGGAAATCGCCCGGCGTCACGAATCCGTGTCGCGCCGAGAGCGGCCGGAGCTTCGGCGCGAGCGCGTGGAAGAAGACGACGATCGCCATCATGAAGCCGGTCGCCATGACGAAGGCGAAGCCGCTGCGGTAGGCCTCGCCCGGATAGCCGATCAGTGAGTTCCCGCTGTAGGTCGTGGCGTACAGGGTCAGGAACAGCACGAACACGCCGAGCTCGCGCGCGGCCAGATAGTGGTCGCCCGGCGAGTCGTCGCGGCGGGCGCGTCGCGCGAACGCGGCGACGGCGAAGAGCCCCGCCAGATAGAGGCCGAGCGCCGCAAGCCCGAGCGCTCCCACGCTCACGAGCCATCCCCGTCGTGCTCGGGAACCTCCGCGAGCCACCAGGCCACGCTGTTCAGAAGCGCGACGCCGGCGTAGCAGACCAGCGCCACCGCGGCCCAGTCGGGAAGCCCGAGCCAGATTCCGGGCTCGGCGCCACCCTCGCGGTACCACGGGATCGAGACCGCGTAGAGCAACGCGATCGCGGCGAGGCTCGCTCGCCGAGCTCTGGAGCGCGCGAGCTTCGACACGGCGCGAGCTTGCGGGTTCGCAGCGCGCGCGGTCAAACCGCTGGCTAAGCTGGACCGCATGAAGATCGGAATCGCGGTTCGCACCATGGGCCCGCAGTCGAGTCGCGAGACGCTGCTTGCCTGCGCGCTCGCCGCCGAGGCCGCCGGCCTCGACGAGATCCACGTGCCCGACCACATCGCGATCCCGCCGGACGACGCCGAGGGATCCGGCGGGCGCTACCTCGACCCGCTCACCGCGCTCGCCTGGCTGGGCGCGAAGACCGAGCGCATCGGGCTCGCGACGGCGGTGCTGATCCTCCCCTACCGCCCGGCGCTGCCGACCGCGAAGGCGATCGCGACCGTGGCGGAGCTCTGCGCGGGCCGGTTCGCGACGCTCGGTGTGGGCGTGGGATGGATGGCGCCGGAGTTCCGCGCGCTCGGCGTGCCGCGCGAGAAGCGCGGCGCGCTGAGCGACGAAACCCTGTCGTTCCTGAACGACGCGTTCGCGAGCGACGTGGTCGAGCGCAACGGCCAGGCGTTCCTGTTCCTGCCCCGGCCCGCGCGGCCGCGGATCCTGATCGGCGGCGCGCCGCCGCACGCTCTCCAACGGGCGACACGGTACGGTGACGGGTGGATGCCGATGGCGGCCCGGCCCGAGCAGATCGAAGCGGACTGCGCGCGGCTGCGCGAGCTCTTCGCGATGGCCGGCAAGCCCGCGCCCGAGGTCGCCGTGCTGACGCGGCTTCCGCTCGCGGACCCCGCGCGCGCAGCCGATCTGGCGCGCGCGTTTCGCGCTGCGGGCGCGACCCGTCTGGTCCACGGCGGCCGCTACGCCGACGTCCCAGAGTTCGCGCGGGACGCGGAGGCGCTCGCCATGGCGACCGGCGCGCTGCGGCTGGGGTAGAATCGGATCGCGTTCGCCACGCGCCGGGAGGTCGGATGAAGTTCGGGCTGTACGGAATCAACACCGGACCGTGTAGCGATCCGGACGTCGCCTCGCGCGTCGCGAAGGCGGCCGAGGCGGCCGGCTTCGATTCGGTCTGGACCGCGGAGCACGTCGTGCTTCCCGACCCGCAGGCTCCGCCGTCGCCCGCGCCGCCGCAGATGAAGCTGCTCGACCCGGCGGTCGCGCTCTCGTTCCTCGCCGCCCACACGACCAGGCTCCTGCTCGCGACCGGGATCATCATCCTGCCGCAGCGAAATCCCGTCGTGCTCGCGAAGGAGCTGGCCAGCGTCGATCGACTCTCGAAGGGGCGGCTGGTCTTCGGGCTCGGAGCCGGGTACCTAAAGCCGGAGTTCCAGGCGCTCGGCGTTCCCTTCGGCGATCGCGGCAAGCGCACCGACGAGTACATCGAGGCGATCGTCGCGCTCTGGACCCAGGACGAGCCCGAGTACAAGGGCGAGTACGTGGCGTTCGGCGCGATCCAGGCGCATCCGCACCCGGTGCAGAAGCCGCACCCTCCGATTTTCGTCGGCGGAATGAGCCCCTCGGGGCTGCGGCGCGCGGCGCGCTACGGAAATGGCTGGTACGGCTTCGCGCTCGATCTCGACGCGACCCGGCACGCGCTCGAAGGTCTGCGCGCGGCCGAGCAGCGCTTCGACCGCTCGGCCGCGCTCGGGCGACTCGAGATCACGGTGACCCCGGCAGGAGCGGTCGATGCGGACGTCGCCCGCGCGTACCAGGCGCTCGGCGTGGATCGGCTCGTGCTGCTGAATCCGGGGCGCAACGCCGACGATCAGCTTCGCTTCGTCGAGAAGGCCGGGCGCGAGCTGGTTGCTGCGCTCGCCTGATGCGTCGCCTCTGGCTCGCGCTGCTCCTCGCGCTCGCGCCCGCCGAAGCAGCCAGAGCCGCGGGCTCGATGAACGAGGTGATCGACTGCGCGCTGCGCAGCCTGCCGCCGTCGGTGCGCGGCCGCTTCGTGCTGACCTGGCGCAGCGCGAAGGGCGAGGGGCGCGTGATCGAAGGCCAGTACTGGGGCGAGCAGCCGATCCAGGGCATGCGCCGGGTCATCGTCGCATCCACGGGCGCTCGCCCGACGGACACGGCGGCCTATCTGTTCAGCGAGGGCGATCGGGTCGGCGAGGCCTGGCGCTGGACCCCCGATCAGCCGAGCCCGCGGCGCATCGAGCCCGACAGCCCGGATGGCGAGCTCTTCGGCACCGACGTGGACTTCGAGGACTTCGCGCGCTTCGCCCGCTTCATGTTTCCCGGCCAGCTGCGGCGGCTCCCGGACGGCTCGATCGACGGAAGGCCGGTCTACGTCGTCGAGACGAAGCCCTCGCCGGACGCTGGCTCGCGGTACGAACGGCTCGTGAGCTCGGTCGACCGGGAGTGGTGCGTGATCCTGCGCCGCGAGGGCTACGAGGCGGACTTCAAGGGCGGCGCGGAGCCGAGCGAGGTGATGAGCGCAAGCCCGAACGACGTGAAGATCGTGGACGGGTTCGCGCGCGTCACCCGGGCGACGCTGCGCGACCTGCGCGATGGCTCCGAGACGCGAGCGGAGCTCGTGGATCTGGAGCTCGAGGCCGTGCTCCCCGAGGGCTTCTTCGAGCCGCGGAACCTTCCGAACGTGGTGAAGTAGCGGAAGGCGTTGGAAATGCGCGCTGGGCGTCCGTATGCTGCCCGCCCATGTCCTACACGCTCTCCGAGCACGAGTCGAAGCAGCTTCTGAAGGGCGCCGGGATTCCCGTTCCCGACGACGCGCTGGTCGAGACGGCGGACGCGGCCGTGCGCGCGGCCGAGGCGCTCGGGCATCCGGTCGCGCTGAAGCTCTGCGGGCGCGCGATCGCGCACAAGACCGAGCGCGGCCTGGTGCGGCTGGGCCTGCGCGACGCGAGCGAGGTGCGCTCCGCGGCCGACGCGCTGCTGGCGGCGCGGCGATCCGGCGACGGCGACGCGAGGCTTCTGGTCTGCCGGATGGTCGGCGGGCGGCGCGAGCTGATCGCCGGGCTTGTTCGCGATCCGAGCTTCGGGCCGTGCGTGATGCTCGGCCTGGGCGGGATCTTCGCCGAGGCCGTGGGCGACGTCGCCTTCGCGGTCGCGCCACTCGCGCCGGGCGACGCCGAGGATCTGATCGACGCGCTTCGCTACGGGAAGCTGCTCGGCGAATTCCGCGGCGAGCCCGCGGTCTCGCGCGGCAAGCTCGCCGAGATCCTGGAGGCGCTCGGCCGGCTCGGCGCCGCGAGGCCGGAGATCCGCTCGATCGACGTCAATCCGCTGATCGTCTCGGGTGACACACCGGTCGTGATCGACGCGCTCGTCGAGCTGGAAGGAGAGGCGCGGTGACGAACGTCGTCGAGAAGTTCCGGCCGCTCTTCTACCCGCGCGGCATCGTGGTCACGGGCGTGTCACAGCACCCGGGGAAGTTCGGCGCGGTTGCGTTCCACAACCTGATCGCCTGCGGCTATCAGGGCGAGCTGTTCCCGATCAATCGCGAAGGCGTGGCGTCGTTCGGACGCCCCACCTACAAGAGCGTGCTCGAGGTTCCGGCCGGGCGAGCCGACCTCGCGTTCATCTGCACGCCGAACACCGCGAACGAGCAGCTGCTGCGCGACTGCGCGCGGATCGGGGTGCGCGCGGCCTTCGTGGCCTCCGCGGGCTACGGCGAGGCCGCCGACGGGCGCGAGGCGGAGGACCGCCTGGTCGCGCTCGGCCGCGAGCTCGGCATCCTGATCGCGGGCCCGAACGGCCAGGGGCTGATCTCGACCCGCGTCTCGATGTGCGCGCAGATCGTCGCGCCCTACCCGCCCCCCGGCCCGATCTCCGTCGTCTCGCAGAGCGGAAACCTCGCCTCGAGCTTCATGAACTACGGCTGCCTCACCGGGGTGGGAATGTCGAAGGCGATCTCCTGCGGGAACTCCGCGATGCTGGAGCTCGCCGACTATCTCGAGTATTTCGCGGAGGACCCCGAGACGGCGGTGTCGCTGGGGTATCTGGAAGGCGTCGGAAACGGCCGGCGCTTCCTCGACGTCGCTCGCGCGCACACGGCAAGCAAGCCCTTCGTCGTGGTGCGGGGCGGAGTCACCAGCGCCGGCAAGCGCGCAGCGAGCAGTCACACCGGCGCACTCGCTTCCGACGACGGAATCTTCTCGGGCGCCTGCCGCCAGGCGGGCATCACGCGGGCCGAGACGATCGAAGAGGCCTACGAGGCGGCCGCCGCGTTCGCGACCCAGCCGCTGCCGCGCGGCCCGCGCACGCTGATCTTCACCGTCGCGGGCGGCTGGGGCGTGCTCACGTCCGACGCGTGCGTGCAGGCGGGGCTGGAGCTGATCGCGCTTCCCGACGATCTGCGCGCGAAGATCGACACGATGGTCCCGGCGCGCTGGAGCCGCAGCAACCCGATCGACCTCGCCGGCGGCGAGACGCGCGACACGATTCCCGAGCTGCTCGAGCTCATGGCGGCACATCCCGACGTCGACGCGATCGTCTACCTCGGCATCGGGATCCAGGCCTCGCAGGGGCAGATGTTCCGGCGCGGCCCGTTCTGGCCCGAACACGGCCTCGAGCGCATCGGCAGCTTCCACGAGAGCCAGGACCGTCGCTACGCGCACGCGGCCGCCGAGGCGAGCCAGCGGCACGGAAAGCCGATCCTGATCGCCTCCGACCTGGTCTACACCGATCGCGCCTACGGCAATTCGGGACCGCTCGGGGTGGCCGAGACCGGACGCATCACCTCGCCCTCGGGGCACCGCGCGATCCGCACCCTCGCCCACATGGTCCGATACGCCCGCCACCGCCAGCGCGGCGCGTAGCCGCGCGTCGGGCGCCGGAGCTCAGGAGCCGCCGCTCACGCCGAGCTCGACGTGCAACATGCCGTCGATGCGCGTGCAGATCACGGTGGTGATCCGACCTCCCTTGCTCGCCAGGAGCGCGAGCTCCGGCCCGACACCGTGAGACTTGTCGATCGTCCAGCCCTCCGAGACGAGCTGCGCGGCGAAGAAGCGATAGACGACTTCGGGCTCGAGCTCTCCGGTGAAGAGCGCCGCGTACGAGCCCGCGTGCTCGGAGAGAACCGACTTCGCCGTCAGCCCCTCGGGGATCGGGATGTCGTGCGGGAAGGCCGCCGGCAGCGCGTCGTTTCGCACGGCGACCGGCACCGGCATCTCGTCGGCAAGTGGGGCTCCCGCCGCCGCGACCTCGCCGTTCGGCGCTTCGACCGCGGCCGACTCGCTACCGCTCTGCCCGCACCCCGTCGGCGCAGTCAGCGCCGCGAGCGCGAGTATCGTGATGAGACGCGCGCGCATCGCGCCCTCCCGGAAGCGGAGCCCGCCGGCAAGATAACACGGTGCCTGCGAACTCGAACACGCACACGAGTTGCGCATGGGTTTCTGCCGGATCGCTCCGACTCACCGACTCGGGCCACGCGACGCGACCCGCGCCAGCGCTTCGCGCCAGCGCTCGCGCACGGCCTCGCGCTCCGCGGCGGCAATGCGCGGCGCGAAAGTCGCCGGCGCCGGAAGCGCTTCGCGGCAAGAAGCTGCGCTGTCGAACACGCCCGTGGCAAGGCCCGCCAGGAATGCGGCGCCCAGCGCCGTGGTCTCGACTTCGCGAGCGCGCGCGATCTCGCACCCGGAGAAGTCCGCGAGCGCCTGCAGCAGGAGATCGCTCTGCGCCAATCCTCCGTCGACGCGAAGCGGAAGAGCGCCCAGCCCGAAGGCCTCGCAGACGTCGCTGCAGCGCTGCGCGATTCCCTCCAGCGCCGCGCGCGCGATCTCGCCGCGCCCCGAGCCGCGCGACAATCCCAGCAGCGCGCCGCGCGCGGCGTCGTCCATGAACGGAGTGCCAAGCCCCTGCAGCGCGGGAACGAAGCGGACGCCCCCGCTCGAGCCGGCCGAGGTCGCCAGCGCCGAGAGCTCGGCCGCGTCGCGCGCGATCCCGAGCTCGATCAGCCAGTCGATCGCGCTGCCCGCGGTGATCACTGCGCCCTCGAGGCAGAACGCGCGCGTGCCGTCGGCCAGCCACCAGAGCGCCAGCGGGTACGAGCCCGCGATCGGCTCGGCCACGGCCGCGCCTGTGTGCACGTCGAACATCGCGGACGTTCCGAGCGTGAGCTTCGCCTCTCCGGGTCGGCCGATCCCCTGTGCGAACGCGGACGCCTGCTGATCTCCTGCGATCGCCGCGACACGAACGGGTGTACCCAGGAGCGCGGCCGGCAGCTCGCCCACGACGCCGCTGGTCGGAACGATCTCGGGCAGCGCCTCGCGCGGCACCTTGAACAGGTCGAGAAGCCCCTGCGCCCACTCGCCGCCCGCGACGTCGAAGAGCGCCGTGCACGACGCGTTTCCCGGGTCGGTCACGTGCAGCGCCCCGCCACTGAGCCGCGCCGCCAGCCAGACGTCGGGCGTACCGAGCCGCAGCCGCTTCTCGCGCGCGGCCGCCTTCACCGCCTCGTCGTGCGCGAGCCACCACTCGAGCTTCGTCGCGGTCGCGAGCGTGTTGATCGGTATGCCGAGCGCCCGAAAGCCCGCCACGCGCTCGGCGGTGCGCTGATCCTGCCAGCTCTGCGCGGGGGCGAGCGGCCGCAGCGTTCGCGCGTCCCAGGCGAGCGCGCTGCCGCGCTGCGTGACCAGCCCGATTCCGGCGACGTCTCGCGACTCGAGTCGGGCCGAAGCCAGCGCCTCGCGAAGCACGTCTTTGGCGCCAGCGAACATCTCCTCGGGGTCCTGCTCGATCCAGCCGGGACGCGGATAGCGAGAGGCGAGCGGGCGCTGCGCGCGTGCCAGCACGCGTCCCTCGCCAGAGACCGCAAGCGCCCGGACGCTCGTGGTGCCGAGGTCGAGCGCGAGCAGCGGCGGGCGGGTCACGCCCGCGTCGAGCGGCTCGCGGGCACGAGCACGCCGGGATTCAGCAGGTCGTCCGGGTCGAGCGCGTGCTTCAGCGCGCGCAGCACGCCGACGCCCGCATCGCCGATCTCCTCCGCCAGGAACTCGCGCCGCACCCGGCCGATGCCGTGGTGGTGCGCGATCCCGCCGCCGCAGGCGAGCGTGGCGCGGATCACCCGCTGCCAGCACTCGCGGTAGATCGCGGGCATTCGCTCTCTGTCTTCGACCCGCGCGGCGAACGTGAAGTACAGGTTCGTGCCGGAACGATAGGAGTGACTCGAGTGGGCGCTCGCGAGCACCACTTCCGGCAGCTCGCGAAGCGACGCGACCGCAGCTTGGTAGAGCGGCATGACGCGGTCCCACGTGGCGGCGACCTCGATCGTGTCGACGACCAGTCCGCGCTCGTTCAGCTCGCGGAAGCTCGGCACGTTGTTGCGGTGCTCGAGCCAGTGCTCGACCGAAGCGGCGTCCGCGCCGATTCCGCCCTCGTCCGCGCAGAGCCGCGCAACGCCGGCGACCTCGGCCGCGACCACGGCTTCCGGCCCTTCGTGGACGAGGATCAGCATGGCGCGCCCGTCCGGGCACTGCGCCGCGAATTGCCGCTGTGACTCGCGCTCGTCGTAGAGCCGCACGACCGGCGGCCGCAGCCCCACGCGCATGAAGCGGCGGATCGCCTCGAGCCCGGCGTCGAGCGACGCGAAGTGGAATGCCGCAAGAGTTCGCGCCTCGGGCAGCGGCCGCAGCGAGAAGGTCACCTCGCTCACCACGCCCAGCGTCCCCTCGCTTCCCATGAAGAGCTGACGCAGGTCGGGGCCGGCCGCGGCGCGCGGCGTCTCGCGCGTTCGCAGCACGCTGCCGTCGGGCAGCACGACCTCGAGCGCGAGAACGAGATCCTCGATCGAGCCGTACGCGGTCGAGAACTGCCCCGCCGCGCGCGTCGCCACCCAGCCACCGACGGTGGAGAGGTCGACCGACTGCGGCCAGTGGCCGATCGTGAGGCCTTCCCTCTGCAGGCGTCGCTCGGCCTCGCCGCCCATCGTCCCGGCGCGAAAGCTCGCGGTCAGGTTGCGCGCGTCGAGCGAGACCAGACCGTCGAGACCGCGCGTCGAGATCACCACCGCTTCCGGTCGCGCCTCGACCCCGCCGCAGACGCCCGAGCCGCCGCCGAACGGGATCACCGGAACGCGCGCGGCCCGGCAGAGCCGAAGCGCGGTCGCGACCTCGTCGACCGATTCGGGGCGTACCACCGCGAGGGCCGTCGGCGCGCCGCGTCCGAGCAGGTCGTGCAGCTCCGCCAGGGCCCAGGTGTCGCGCCGGTGCGCCGCCAGCGTCGCCGCGTCGGTGTGCACGCGCGCGCCGAGGGCCTCGCGAAGCCGCGCGACGATCCCGCTCACGGGTCCACGTCCGCGAAATCGAGATCCGCCGCGACGCGTTCGCGCGCGCTCCGCGCTTGCTCGGCCGCCTGCCGCTCGCTCCAGCCCAGTAGCTCCGCCATCCGCGCGGCGATCGGCCCGGCGATCGCGTCGCCCGCGCCCGGCTCGTACAGCGCCGCGCGCGTCCGGCGGTAGAGCACGTCCTCGACGGTCGCTGCGCCCTCGTGCATCACGGCCCAGTCTACTTCCCCGACGATCACCTTTGCTTCCGCCACGAGCGGCTTCGGGCCGAGCCGAACCACGGCGTCCGCTTCGCTCCCGTACAGCCGCACCAGGCGCATCGCCGCCAGGTGATCGAGCCGGTGTTGCCCTTCGAGATTGCGCGCGAGCGCGACGAGGTCGCCCGGGAAGTCGCCGCCCGGAAGGGGCCCGCCCTCGCCGGGCACGGGAAGCGCGTGGCCGAGCACGCTCTCGACCCGTTCCAGCGTGCGCAGCGCGGTGGGCCGGTAGCCGGTGAGCTTGCCGCCGGCCACGGTGATCACGCCCGCGCGGCCGATCAGGATCTCGTCCTTGCGCGAGATGTCGGTCGGCGCCTTTCCCGGCTCGGCGACCAGCGGCCGCAGCCCCGCCCACGCGGTTCGGACGTCTTCGACCTCGAGCTTGTCCACCGTGAGATAGCGGCGCAGCGGCTCGAGCAGATACTCGACGTCGCCGCGCGTGATCGGCGGCCAGACGTCGGCGCCGTGCGTATAGCTCGTGTCGGTCGTGCCGACGAAGACGATCTCGTCGCGGCGCAGCGCGAAGATGCTGCGCTGGTCCATCGTTCCGAGCAGGAGCAGGTTGCGGATCGGAAGTCGGGCGGCAGGAATGCCGATGTGGACGCCCTTCGAGAGGTGCAGGAGCGGCGGTGCGGCCGCATCCTCGAGCTGGCGCAGCGCCTCGACCCACGCGCCCGCGGCGTTCACGACGCAGTCCGCTCGCACCCGCAGCTCGCGGCCCGTGAGCTGGCATCGCGCGGCGAGGCCCGTGGCGCGGTCGTTCTCGACCAGGATCCCGGTCACCGGCGCCCAGTTCAGGCTGAGGGCGCCGAGTCCCGCCGCCGCGCGCAGGTTCGCCAGCACCAGCCGCGCGTCGTCGGTCAGGTACTCGCGGTACGCGCAGGCGAAGCGCCACTCGCTGCGGTCGAGCGCCGGCTCCTCTTCTTCGAGCTCGGCCGCGCCCCAGTTGTGGTGCAGGTCGTCGCGCTCGACCGCGCCGAGCTTCTCGTAGGTCGTGATCGCGGCGCGGAACTTGAGCAGCGCAGCGCGCGAGCGGACCGGCAACACCATCCAGCGACGCTCGGCCAGGTGCGGCGCGAGCCGGAAGATCACCTTGCGCTCGAGCGCCGACTCGCGCACCAGGCCCACGTCGCCGAGCGCCAGGTAGCGAAGGCCCCCGTGGATCAGCTTCGAGGAGCGGCTCGACGTGCCCGAGGCGAAGTCCTCGGCCTCGAGCAATGCCACGCGAAGCCCGCGCAGCGCCGCCTCGCGCGCGAGCCCCGCGCCGGTGATGCCTCCGCCGATGATCGCAAGGTCGAAGCGGTCCCGCTCGAGCGCGTCGATCGCGCGCGACCGCTCCGGCGTCGAGATGGATCCCGCTCGGGTCACAGGTCCCATTGCTTCGCGATTCCACCTCGGCCTGGCAAGGGCGGCCGCATTGCCCGCAGATCGTCTCCCCCTACAATCGGCAGCCGAATGCGCCTGCCGGAGCTGCCCAGACCCGAACGCTACGAGCTCGACCTCTGGGTGGATCCGGCCCGGAAGGCCTTCCGCGGCGAGGTCGAGATCTCGCTCGAGATCGAAGCCGGAACGCGCTCGATCGAGCTGCACGCGGTGGACCTCGATCTCGGCTCCGCGAGCGCCCGCGACTCGGAGGGCGAGCTGCGCGTGGTGCGGATCCGGCCCAATCCCAAGCGCGAGACCGCGACGCTGGTGCTCGAGCGGCCTCTCGCGGGCACTCGCGCGAGCCTGCGCATCGCCTGGAAGGGGGCGCTTCGCGCGGACCTGCGCGGGCTGTACCTGGCGCGCTCGGGCAAGCGCCGCTACGCCGCGACCCAGCTCGAGGCCGCGGACGCGCGGCGCTTCTTCCCCTGCTTCGACGAGCCCGACAAGAAGGCGCGCTTCGCCCTGCGGGTGACCACGCCGGCGCGAAACCAGGTGGTGTCGAACGCCGCGGTCGCGGGCGTGTCGACGCGCGGCCGGAACAAGACCGTGCGCTTCGCCGAGACGCCGAAGCTCTCGACCTACCTGATCGCGCTGGTGGTGGGCGAGCTCGAGTCGTCCCGCGCGGTGCGGGTCGGACCGACACCGATCCGCGTCTGGTGCGTGCCGGGCAAGAAGAAGCTCGCCGGCTTCGCGCTCGAGGTCGCCGCCGAGGCGCTGCGCCGGCTCGAGGCCTTCTTCGGCCTGCCCTACCCGTACGGCAAGCTCGACCTGCTCGCGGTCCCCGACTTCGAGTTCGGCGCGATGGAGAACGCCGGCGCGGTCACGTTCCGCGAGACGCTGCTCCTGGTCGATCCCAAGACGGTGACGCTGGCCGAGAAGAAGCGCGTGGCCGAGGTGATCGCGCACGAGCTCGCGCACATGTGGTACGGCGACCTGGTCACGATGGCCTGGTGGGACGACCTCTGGCTGAACGAGGCGTTCGCCACCTGGATGGCCTTCAAGATCGTCGACGAGTGGAAGCCCGAGTGGAAGATGTGGCTCGACTTCGAGTCGCACCGCGCTCCCGCCTTCGCGCTCGACGCGCTCGAGAGCACGCACCCGATCTGGGGGCCGGTCGAGTCCCCGGGCCAGGCGACCGAGAACTTCGACGTGATCACCTACGAGAAGGGCGCGTCGGTGGTGCGAATGCTGGAGAGCTGGCTCGGCGCGCCGGTCTTTCGCAGCGGAGTGCGGCGCTACATCCGCCGGCACCGCGAGGGCAACGCCCGCGCGGCGGATCTGTGGCGGGCGCTCGAGCTCGCGGCCAAGCGACCCGTCGAGCCGGTCGTCGCGCCCTGGGTCGAGCGGCCGGGCTTTCCGCTGCTCGCCGCGCAGCGGATCGATTCCGCGGGCGAGGCGCAGCTGCTGGTCGAGCAGGAGCGCTTCTTCGCCAGCCCCTCGGTCGGCGGCGCCAGGCGCGCCGAGGTGCGCCCGATCCCGCTGGTGATCCGGGTCCGGCCGCCGCGCGGGCGCGATCGCATCGTGCGCGCGCTGCTCGACGAGAAGCGCGCGACGATCCCGCTCGGCCCCGCCTCGCAGGTGCTCTGGGTCTACGCCAATGCCGGCGAGGCGAGCTTCGTGCGCGCGCTGCACGACGGGGAGATCCTGCGCGCGCTCGGAGAGGAGCTCACGCGGCTCGCGCCCGCGGAGCGAATGGGCCTGCTCGGCCACCAGTGGGCGGGCGTGCGTGCCGATCGCGCGCCGCTAGTGGACTGGCTCGACCTGGTGACACGCTTTGGTGACGAGCCGGAGCCCGACGTGCTCGCGGCCGCGCACGGACCGCTCGCCTGGCTCGTGGACCAGGCGCTCCCCGCGCTGGCCGACGAGCACGCTTCGCGCTTCCGCGCGCGGATCGCCGCGGTCTTCGCCCCCGCCTTCGCCCGCCTCGGCTGGTCGGCGGCGAGCGGGGAATCGGACTCCCTGCGCCAGCGGCGGGCCGCGCTGCTCTCGATCCTCGGCGCGCTCGCGGAGGACCCGGACGTTCTCGCCGGCGCAGAGACGCGAATCGGCCCGTACCTCGCCGACCGTCGCGCGCTCGAGCCGAATCTCGCGGGGCCGGTCGTCGATCTCGCGGCGCGGCGCGGCAACGCCTCGCTCTTCGACGCCTACCTGCGCACGATCAAGGCCGCGCGCACGCCGCAGGAGCGGACCCGCTTCGAGATGGCGCTCGGGTCGTTCCGCGATCCCGCGCTCGTCGAGCGCGCGCTCGCGCGCTCCCTCTCCGTGCAGATTCCCACCCAGGACGTCGTGCCGCTGCTCTGCCGGCTGCTCGCGAACCCGCACGCGCGCGAGCGCACCTGGGAGTTCATCCGCGAGCGCTGGCCGAAGCTCTCGCCGCGCGTCTCGCCGGGCCTGGCGTCGCGGCTGATCTCGGCGCTGCCAGCGCTGCAGAAGCCGCTCTACCGGCGTCAGGTCGCGAGCTTCTTTGCGACGCACCCGCTGCCGAGCGCGTCGCGCGCGCTCGCGCAGGCGCTCGAGCGCTTCGATCTGGACGCCGAGCTGCGAACGCGGATCGTGCCGGACCTGCGCGAGTACCTGCGCTCCAACTCGCGGTGCTGAGCGAGAGCCTCTCCGACGAGATCCTCGCGCGGCCGTTCGCCTCGGTGCGCGAGTCCTGCGCCGAGATCGCGGCCGGCGCGCGGCACGTCGCGATCGACGCCGGGGCGCTCGCGCGCGAATGCGCGGCGATCCCGCTCGACGCGCTCGGCGACAGCCCCACGGTCTTCCCGCGGCTCGACGGCCAGGTCGAGCCGCTCGCTGCGTTCGTGCTCTGCCTGGACGCGATCAACTTCGGCTCGGGCTGGTTCCCCAAGCTAGCCAAGCTCCCGGGTCGCTCGGGCTACCGAACGATCGAGGCGCGCCTGCTCGCGCGCTTCGAGCGCACGGGCGCGTTCACGGCGCGCGAGCTGCGCGAGGTCGACGCGCGCGCGGTCGCGGAGCTGCTCGGCCAGACGCCGCTCGAAGCGCCGATCGACGAGCTCATGGAATTCTTCGCCGTCGCGCTCCGGGATCTGGGCGAGCTGGTGGCGACGCGCGCGGGCGGATCGTTTGCGGGCTTCGTCGAGGAGGCGGCAGGCTCCGCCGCGGCGCTCGTGCGCAGCCTCGTCGCGATGCCGCTCTACCGCGACGTCGCGCAGCACGGCGGAACCCGGGCCGTGTTCCTGAAGCGCGCGCAGCTCACGGTCTCGGATCTCGCGCACGCGCTTCCCGGCAGCCTCGGGCGATTTCGCGACCTGGCCGACCTGACGCTCTTCGCCGACAACCTGGTGCCGCACGTGCTGCGCCTGGACGGCGTGCTCCGCTTCGAGCCGTCGCTCGTCGCGCGGATCGACGCGGAGGAGCTGATCCCGGCCGGATCGGCCGAAGAGGTCGAGATCCGGGCCTGCGCGGTCGACGCGGTCGAGCAGATGGTCGCGAGCCTGCGCGCGCGCAGCCCCTCGGTCTGCGCGCGGGACCTGGACGACTGGCTCTGGCGGCGCGGCGGCGAGCCCTCCTACAAGGCCCGACCGCGCCACCGGACGCGTTGCCCGTACTACTGAACCCGGCTACGGTGCCTGCGCCGCGCGGGCCGGCGCCCGCGTAGAGGAGGGTGATTCGTGAAGATCGGCGTGCCCCGCGAGTCCGCGGCCGGAGAGCGGCGCATCGCGCTCGTCCCCGAGTCGGCCAAGAAGCTCGTCGAGCAGGGCAACGAGGTCGTGATCGAGAGGGCGCGCAGCGCCTCGGTCGACTTTTCGGACGCGGCCTACACGGCTGCGGGCGCGCGGATCGCCGCCGACGCGGGGGAGGTCCTGGCCGGAAGCGACCTGGTCCTGAAGATCCAGCCGCCCTCGGAAGCGGAGATCGCATCGCTGCGCACCGGCGCGGTCCTGGTCGCGATCCTGCAGCCGTTCCAGAACGGCGACACCGTCCGGCGTCTGGCCGAGAAATCCGTGACCGGCTTCTCGCTCGACCTGCTGCCGCGAATCACGCGCGCGCAGGCGATGGACGTGCTCTCGTCGATGAGCACGATCGCGGGCTACAAGGGCGTGCTGATCGCGGCCGCCGCGCTGCCGAAGATGGTGCCCCTCCTGATGACGGCCGCCGGGACGCTGAAGCCCGCGCGCTTCCTGATCCTGGGCGTCGGCGTCGCGGGCTTGCAGGCGATCGCGACCGCGCGGCGGCTGGGCGCGGTGGTCGAGGCCTTCGACATCCGACCCGCGGTGAAGGAGCAGGTCGAGAGCCTCGGCGCGCGCTTCGTCGCGCACGAGGCGATCCAGAGCGGCGGCGAGACCAAGGGCGGCTACGCCACCGAGCTCACGCCCGAGCAGCAGGCGCGGCAGCGCGAGGCGCTCGGCAAGCACATCGGCGAGGCCGACGCGATCCTCTGCTCCGCGCTGGTGCCAGGCCGCCGCGCGCCGATCCTGCTCAGCGCCGAGCAGGTCGCGCTGATGCGGCCGGGCTCGGTCGTGGTCGACCTGGCCGCCGATCAGGGCGGCAACTGCGCGCTCACCAAGCCGGGCGAGACCGTCGAGCACGGGGGGGTGCGCGTGCTCGCGCCGCTGAACGTTCCCGCGAGCGTCCCCCTGCACGCGAGCCAGATGCTCTCGCGCAACTTCCAGAACTTCCTGCTCCACGTGCTGAAGAAGGGCGAGCTGCAGCTCGACCTGGCCGACGAGATCACCAGCGGCACGCTCGTGACCCGCGACGGGAAGATCGTGCACGCTGCGGTGGAGTCAGCGCTTCGGGGCTGAGTCGCTCGGCGCAGGCGCGGGCGTGGCCGCCGGCGCCTCCTCGACGGTGATCGAGACGTCCTTGCGCCGCTTGTAGATCTCGCGGAGCTTCGTCTGGCGCTCGACCTCGAGCTTGCGCTCCTCGCTTAGCGTGTCGAGGTCGACCTCGCGCCGCACGATGTTCTGCTTCGAGCGCTTGCACGCGCCCTCCATGTAGGGTCCGCAGGTCGGATTCGAGCAGCAGGTCGCGGCGAAGTCCTCGAAGGTCTTCATCGGCTGCGGCAGCGGCGCGCCGTCCCAGGTCGCGCCGAACGCGGGGCTCAGCACGATCGCGCTGTTGAAGTCGGCGCGCGCCTCGACCATGTCGTTGGCCTTCCAGGCGGCGAGAACCGAGATGCGGTCGATCTCGTCCTGCGGCGCGCCGTTCTTCACGCCCTTGTCGAGATAGCGGCGCGCGTCGCCGAGCTTGCCCTGATACACCGAGATGTGTGCGATGTTCGAGTAGTACGTCCCGGCGCGCAGCTCCATTCGCTCGGCCAGGTTCAGCCGCAGCGCGTTCTTGAAGCTGGTCTCGGAGGAGTCGAGATCCCCCTGGTACGCGGTGATGATGCCGAGCCAGGTGTGCGGGCGCGGCGAGGTCGGATCGATGCGCACCGCCTCGAGGACCTCTGTCTGCGCCTTGGCCAGGTAGTCGACGTACGCGGTCTGGTTCTTCGCGTCCAGTGACTCGCGCGCGAGCTGGTAGTAGGCGTCGGCGAGATTCAAGCGGGTGTCGAAGTCGTCCGGGTAGGCGTCGCGGCGCTTGGCGAGTTTTTCCGCCGCGCCTTCGAAGTTCCCCGCGTCGATGTCGCTCTGGATCGCGTAGGGCGACGTCCCCCCGCAGGCGGTCACGAGAAGCAGAGCGGCGAGCAGAAGGCTCGGACCTCGGAACATGCGGAACTCCTCTAGCTGGCCCCGGCGAAGAACGCCTGGAGCACGCGGATCATCGGCGCCACGTCGGCCGTCCCGGCCAGCTCGCGGCACGAGTGCATCGAGAGCATGGGATTTCCGACGTCGACGGTCGGAATTCCCGTGCGCGAAGCGGTGATCGGCCCGATCGTCGAGCCGCACGGCTGGTCGTTTCGCGAGCTGAAGCGCTGCGGCACGACGCCGGCGCCGGCGCAGAGCTCGGCGAACTCGGCGGCCGTCACGGCGTCGGTCGCGTAGGACTGGTTCACGTTCGACTTGATCACCGGCCCGCGCCCGAGCACGGGCTTGTGCCCGGGCTCGTGCTTGTCGGCGAAGTTCGGGTGCACGGCGTGCGCCATGTCGGCCGAGACGACCCGCGAGCGGGCGCGCGCGCGCGCGAGCCCCTGCGCGGCCCCGCCCTTGAACGCCGCGACGATCCGCTCCAGCGTCTCGACCAGCAGATTCCCGCCCGCGCCCTCCACGCTCTCGCTGCCGACCTCCTCGTGGTCGTAGAGCACGATCGCGCGCGTCGCGCGGCCCAGGTCCATGCGTGCGCCGTCGTGGACGAGCGCCGACACCGCCGCGTGACACGAGGCCAGGTTGTCGAGCCGCGGCGCGACCAGCAGCGCGCCGTCCGCGCCAATGATCGCTGCGGGCTGCGCGTCGTAGAGCATCAGATCGAAGGCCAGGATCGCGTCGGGCGCCACGTCGGCGACGGCCTGCGCGCGGAGCTCGGTCGCGAGCAGCGGTGCCAGCGCCGGCGCGTCCTCCAGACCCACGAGCGGAAGCGAATGGGTCTGAGCGTTCAGCTGCAGGCCCTTCTCTTTCAAGTCGCGGTTCAGGTGGATCGCCAGGCTCGGCACGCGCGCGAGCGGGCGGTCGAAGTCGAGCAGGACCGTGAGCAGCGCCCCGCCGTCGCGGAGCGTCACGCGGCCGGCGATCGAGAGATCGCGGTCGAGCCAGGTGTGGAGAAGCAGTCCCCCGTAGGGCTCGACCGCGAGCTGGCGATAGCCCTGCGCGCATGTGTCCGAGCACGGCTTGAGCCGCAGGTTCGGCGAGTCCGTGTGCGCGCCGACGATGCGGAAGCCGGCATCGACCGGCGACTCGCTTCCGATCGCGAACGCCACCAGGCTTCCGCCGTGGCGCACGACGAAGCGCCGGTCGCCCGGCGCGAGGCTCCAGAGCTCCTGCTCCGCGCACTCCGCGTAGCCCGCGGCGCGCAGCCGCCGCGTCGCCTCCGCGACCGCGTGGTACGGCGTGGGCGAGGCGTCGATGAACGCGAGCAGATCGCGCGCGGCTTCCGGCATTCGCGCGAGGGTAGCGGCCGCTCGGGTAGAATGCCGCGAGCCCGCGTAGCCGCGGCGAGGGAGACTCGAACGTCATGACCACCGTCGCCACCTTTGCCCGGAAGAACCCGGACAAGACCGCGCTGATCTACGGCCACGCCGAGCACGTCGAGAGCTACGGCCAGCTCGAGGCGCGCTCGCGCCGGATCGGCCACGTGCTGCGCCAGCTCGGGCTCGAGTTCGGCGACAACGTCGCGGTGTACCTGGCCAACGACGACCTGTTCTTCGACATCTACTGGGCCTGCCACCGCACCGGGCTCTACTTCACGCCGGTGAACTGGCACCTGCAGGAGGACGAGATCCAGTACATCGTCGACAACAGCGACGCGAAGCTCTTGATCGCGCACGCGCGCTTCGGCGAGATCGCCACGCGCGTCGCCGCGCGCGCGCCGAAGCTCCGGGCGCGCGTCTCGATCGGCGGCGAGATCGAGGGCTTCCTCGCGCTCGAGGACCTGCTCGCCGACGTGCCCGAGGACGCCCCGCTCGGCGAGGAGCTCGAGGGCTCGGTGATGCTCTACTCCTCCGGCACGACCGGAAAGCCGAAGGGCGTGCGCCGGCCGCTGCCGCGCGTTCCCGCGGGCGATCCCTCGGTGCTCGCCGGCGTGGTCGGGCTGGTCTCGTTCTTCGGCATCACCGAGAGCGACCGCTACCTCACGCCAGCGCCGCTCTACCACGCCGCGCCGATCGGCTTCACCGCCGCGATGCAGCGCATCGGCGCGACGGCGGTGATCATGCGCCGCTTCGATCCCGAAGAGGCGCTGCGGCTGATCGAGACGCAGAAGATCACCGCGTCGCAGTGGGTGCCGACCCACTTCCGCAGGCTCACCTCGCTTCCCGAGCCGACCCGGAGCAAGTACGACGTGTCGAGCCTGCGTGTGGCGGTGCACGCCGCCGCGCCCTGCCCGATCCCGCTGAAGGAGCAGATGATCTCCTGGTGGGGCGACGCGATCGTCGAGTACTACGCCGGCACCGAGGGCGGCGGCACGCTGATCCGCGCGCAGGAGTGGCTGCAGAAGAAGGGCTCCGTCGGCCGGCACTGGGCCGGCGGCGTGGTTCACATCCTGGACGAGGACGGAAACGAGATCACCACGCCGGGAAAGGAGGGCGCGATCTACTTCGAGGCGCCGCCCGACGTCGCCGCGCGCTTCGCGTACCACAAGGACGCCGAGAAGACCGCGTCCACCTACCGCGGCAACCTCTTCACGATCGGCGACATCGGCTACAAGGACGAGGACGGCTACCTGTTCCTCACCGACCGGCAGTCCAACATGATCATCTCGGGCGGCGTGAACATCTACCCGCAGGAGACCGAGAGCCACCTGGTGATGCACCCCAAGGTGCAGGACGTCGCCGTGATCGGCGTGCCCAACGAGGACCTCGGCGAAGAGGTGAAGGCCGTCGTCGTGCCCGCCGCCGGGGTCACTCCCGGCCCCGACCTCGAGCGCGAGCTGATCGCCTTCTGCCGCGACCACATCGCCCACTACAAGTGCCCGCGCACGATCGACTTCGCAGCCGAAGTCCCCCGCACGGAGACCGGCAAGATGGCCAAGCGCAAGCTCCGCGAGAAGTACTGGGGCGGGCACGAGAGCCGGATCGTCTAGGTCCGGCGGATCGAGTCCGCGGCGGCTCGGGCGCGATTGAACGGCTCGAGGACGTTCAGGGCGCATTCGGCGACCAGGATGTACGAGCCCTCGCATTCCGGGTCGTGCTCGGCTGCGGCTCGCAGCTTCATCACAAGCTCACCCATCTTCCGGATGTCGTCCGAGAGCCAACGCATGAAGAGCTCGATCGCGGATTCGATGTCTTCTTCTGAGCCGCCGTAGGCGAGAAGATCGTCGAGCTCCAGGAGCTCGGGAATCACGTCGAAGCTCGTGCCGATCAGGTCGTCGCACAGCGACTTGGCCTGAGCGACGAGGTCGGCGGCCATGCGCACGTTCGGGAGCTCGCTGCGGATGTACGTGCCGCTCTCCTGCATGGCCATCGCGCAGCTCCGCGCTTCGAGGATCACGGTCTGCACGGCGGGGACGTTCAGCACGGCTCGATCACCTCAGTATTCCAGGGTGGAATGTTGGAGCGTCTTCACAACCGTCAGGCTGTAGGAGATGGCGGCAGACATCGCCGACGGGTACTCGTACTGGGCAGTCTGGAAGGCCGACCACAGAGCCTCGCAGATCCAGTCGTCGAACGGGTGCGTCTCGCGAATGAAGCGGTAGGTGTGAAACCGTTGGACCAGATCGACGGCGTTCTGCTCCTCGAGGGGAGAGACGCCGTCGACCGTGTGAATCGACCTGGTCAGGATCTCCCTGACCCGCTTCCAATCGAAACCGCGCTCTGCCGCGACATTGAGCGTGCCGATGATTGCGGCGGCGATGAAGAGTGACCGCAGCGGCGCTGGCGCGATGCGCAGCTCACCCGCATTGAGGCGCTCCGTCGCATAGCCCGGTATTCCGCGCTCGAAGAGCACGGGCACGATCGCGGGCAGGATCCGATCGATCGGCGCACGGAGCGGGCGCCGGCTCATGCGGTTGGCTCCGAAGGTTTCGAGGGCGCGGGCTTCGCGAAGCGCGTGCGGATGTATTCTCGGGCGCTGTCGGGGGCCAGCTTCACGGTGCCCGGGCCGTTCCTCACGAAGAAGTCCCCTTCAGGCGCTGCCTCGATTCCCTTCCACCTGAGGAACACCGGCTCCGGGCTCCGCTGACAGCTCACCACACAGACGGTCTTGCCCTGCACGACCTGGGTCTTCGGGTCGACGCGCGTGCCGGCCCGGTCGCCGAGCCCATTGCGCACCATCTGCAAGAGGTGCCGCATGAACTTGTCGTCGCTCTCGAGCTGGTCGCGCTCGATGCCCACGATCGAGGCGTCATCCGCCACTCCGATCAGCAGGTCTCCCCCCTCGGTGTTCAGAAACGCGGCCACCGTCTTGAGCACGGCATGGGTCACCCCTCTGTCGTCCTGCCGGTCCTCCTTCAGGCTCCAGCGCAGCGTCGACTTGAACTCCAGCGTCTTCGACTCGCCGCGCTGGATCAGCTCCTCGGCGTTCCGGTGCGCGCGCAGATACTGGTCGAAGAGGAAGTTCTTGATCGCCTCGCCGAACGCGCGGTCATCGGTGATGCGCCGGTACAGGTCGAAATTCGAATCGACGATCTCCTGGATCACGTGCTCGACCTTCTGGTCGAAGGTGAGCCGCACGTTCTCGCGCGTGTTGACGCGCGCGGCGGCGTCGAGCGCCGCGTCGTCGTCGAGCTTGCCCATCATCTGCTCGAGCGTCACGCGGTGCTCAGGACCAAGGTTCAGGCCGAAGCGCTGGTTCAGCTCCTCGATGATCCGCGACAGCGACTCGAGCTCCTCCGGAGCCGCGCGGTACGCGCCTTTGCTGCCGACCGGGTCGAGGACCCCGGGCTTCCGCTCCAGAGCGATCTTGCCGCTTCCGGTCTGCTGGATGCGATACGACTCCATGTTGATGTTCTGCTGCACCTCGACCGGGAGCTCGGCGCGGTCCGAGGGCAGCAGTCGCCGCAGGTGGCGCGCGAAGACGTAGAGCTTCTCCAGGTCGGTGTCGGCGAAGGTCAGCACCTGGGCGAGGAACGCGTAGAGTCGGAGGTAGTCGGTGAGCTGGCCGCGGAAGTCCTGGCGCTCCGCGTCTGCGCACTCTTGGTACCGCGCGACTACGGGCGCGAGCGCCGCGTACAGCCGGTCCTGTGTCGCCTTGGGATCGAAGTAGAGCTTGGCGAAGGTCTCCACGTCGGCCGCGGTGTAGACGGGGAAGGCGCCGAGCTGCGACTGAACTTCGTAGAGCAGATTCGGGTCGGTCGCCTCCGAGAGCAGCGTGGCTTCGTAATACGGCTCGAAGGCGGCCTTGATCTCGTCCGATTCGTTGGCGAAGTCGAGCACCATCGTGCCCTTCTTCTCGGGGTGCGTGCGGTTCAGGCGCGAGAGCGTCTGCACCGCGTTCACGCCGCCGAGCTTCTTGTCGACGTACATGCTGTGCAGCAGCGGCTGATCGAAGCCGGTCTGGAACTTGTTGGCGACGACCAGGAAGCGGTACTCCGGGCGCTCGAAGGCCTTCGCGGTCTGCGCCTCCGGGAAGCCGTTCATGTTCGACTCGGTGTACGACTGCCCGCCGTCCTGAACCGTCCCCGAGAACGCCACCAGCGCCTTGAACGGATGGCCGCGCTCCGCCAGGTATGCGTCGAGCGCGCGCTTGTACCGGACCGCGTGCAGACGCGAGCGCGTCACGATCATCGCCTTCGCCTTGCCGCCGATCGCGGCCTGCGCCTGCGCGGCGAAGTGCTCCACGCAGATTCGCACCTTCTCACCGATCGCGTGCGGGTGCAGCTCCACGAACGACTTCAGCAGGTACTCGGCCTTCTTCTTGTCGTAGCGCGGATCGTCTTCGACCTTCTTGAGCAGGCGCCAGTACGCTTTGTAGGTGCTGTAGTTCGCGAGTACGTCGAGGATGAACCCCTCCTCGATCGCCTGGCGCATGCTGTACAGATGGAACGGGGCGAACTTGCCGTCCGCGAGCCGCGTGCCGAAGAGCTCGAGCGTCTTGGGCTTGGGCGTCGCCGTGAATGCGAACGTGGACAGGTTCGCGAGCCGCCCGCGCGCCTCGACCTCGGCCAGGATCGCGCTCTCGAGCTCCTCCTCGGGCGTCGCCGCGCCGGACTCCTCGGCCTCCGCCTCTTCGAGCGACCCTGACGACAAGACGGCCTTCAGGCTCTTCGTGCTCTCGCCCGACTGCGAGGAATGCGCTTCATCGACGATCAGCGCGAAGCGCTTGCCGGGCAGCTCGCCGATCTGCTTCGCGATGACGGGGAACTTCTGAAGCGTGGTGACGATGATCGTCTTGCCGGCCTCGAGCGCGTCCTTCAACTGGCGCGAGGTCGTGTCGACGTTCTCGACCACGCCGAGCGTCTGCTCGAACTGGCGCATCGTAGACTGGAGCTGGCGGTCGAGGACGCGGCGGTCGGTGATGACGACGATCGAGTCGAAGACGCGCCGATCGCTCGCGTCGTGGAGCGTCGCGAGCTGGTGCGCGAGCCAGGCGATGGTGAAGCTCTTCCCGCTTCCCGCCGAGTGCTGAATCAGATAGCGCTGCCCCGCGCCGCGCGAGCGCGCGTCGCTGACGAGCCGGCGCACGCAGTCGAGCTGCTGGTAGCGGGGAAAGATCAGGAAGCGCTTGCCGGTCTTGCGCCCCTTCTCGTCCTCTTCCTCGACCTCGTGGATGAACTGCCGCACCAGGTCGAGCACGCTGTCGCGCGCCCACGCCTCCTCCCAGAGGTACGCGGTGGCGTAGCCCTTGCGCGTGGGCGACACCGGCGGATTGCCCGCGCCGCCGTACTTCCCCTGGTTGAAGGGCAGGAAGCGGGTCTTCGCCCCTGCGAGCTGGGTCGTCACGTAGACCAGGTCGGGGTCGACCGCGAAGTGCGCGAGGCAGCGGCCGTACCCGAGCAGCGGCTCGCGCGGGTCGCGATCGGTCTTGTACTGGCGGATCGCGTCCTCGACGTCCTGGCCGCTCAGCGGGTTCTTGAGCTCGGAGGTGAAGATCGGAATGCCGTTCAGGAACAGCACCAGGTCGAGGCTCTTCTCGCTCTTCGCGCTGTAGTGCAGCTGCCGCACCGCGGCGAACAGGTTCGCCGCGTGCAGACGCCGCGTCTCTTCGTTCAGCCCGCTCGCCGGCCGGAAGTACGCGAGCCGGAACTTGCAGCCGGAGTCCTTGACGCCATTGCGCAGCACGTCGAGCGCTCCGCGACGCTCGATCTCTGCGGACACGCGCCGCAGGAACTGCTCGCGAACCGCCGCCCCGTGGTGCTGCGCGAGCTTCTGCCACTCCTTCGGCTGCGTGGCGAGCACGAAGTCGAGCACGTCGCGCGGCAGCAGGCAGAGCGCACGGTCGTAGTTCTCGGGCCCCCGCTTGCGGTATCCGCCCGGCGGCGTGTCGCCGTACGGCGGCGGTGTCTCGCGAACCCCGTCCGCGTCACCCGCGCAGGCATCCGGGCCGTGCTGGAGCAAGCCGCACTCGATCGCGTCTTCGAAGGAGCGCTCGGAGATCTCGGGGCTCATGGGCGCTCCGTACCCTCGCTCAGGATGGCGAGATAGCGGTCGTAGACGAAGAGGCGATTCCGGCGCTTGCCGGTCAGCTCTCGTGCAATGCCGAGCTGCACGAGCAACTCGATCGACGAGGACGCCGCAGGGAAGGACAACCCGGTCGCCCGGCAGATCTCCGCCACCGACGTGATGGGGCGCGCCTTCATCGCCTCGTGCACGCGCAGAGCCGAGCCAGCGCGGCGCCCCGACGGCTCGATCCGCGAGCGGTCCGCTCCGAACATCTCGGCCAGCCGCGCGGCGGTCGAGGCCGCGCCCTCCGCCGTCTGGCGCACGCCGGCGAGGAAGAAAGCGAGCCACTCCTCCCAGTCGCCCTCGCGACGCACGCGATCGAGCAGCTCGTAGTAGCGCGCGCGGTTCTGCTTCAGGTAGAGGCTCAGGTAGAGCAGCGGCTCGCTCAGAACGCCGGCTTGGCAGAGCAGGAACGTGATGAGGAGCCGGCCGACCCGGCCGTTGCCGTCGAGAAACGGGTGGATCGTCTCGAACTGAACGTGCGCGAGCGCGGCGCGCACCAGCACCGGCAGTCCATCGCCCTCCGCGTGCAGGAACCTCTCGAGCGCTGTCATGCACTCGGGCACGAGCGTGTGTGGCGGCGGGACGAAAACGGCTTTGCCCGGCCGGCTGCCGCCGATCCAGTTCTGCGAGCGGCGGAACTCGCCGGGGTCCTTGCCGCTGCCGCGGCCGCGCGAGAGCAGAACGCCGTGGATCTCGCGGATCAGCCGGCCCGAGAGCGGGAAGCCCTCGCGCAGCCGCGTGAGGCCGTGCTCCAGCGCCGCGACGTAGTTCGAGACCTCGACCACGTCGTCGAGCGGTACGCCGGGGGCCTCCTCGAGCTCGAAGAGCAGGAGATCCGAGAGCGACGACTGCGTCCCCTCGATCTGCGACGAGAGCACCGCCTCCTTGCGAACGTACGCGTAGAGGAACAGCGACTTGTCGGGCAGGAGCGTGGACACCCCGTCCAGCCGGCCGAGCGCAAGGACGGCCGCCTCCATCCCGGCTTGCAGATCCCCCGCGAAGTCGAGCGGCGGGGCGGGTGGCAAAGGCGCGGGGACGAAGGCGCGCACCGTCTCGCCGCCGGCGCTCGTCACCTCGTACCTTCCGGTCTCGCCACGCTTCATCCGGGCCGAGCCCCCCTGCTGCTCACGTGAGCTGAATAGCGAGGCCTGCTATTCAGCGTTCACGGGTCAAGTCTAAACAAGGCCGCGATCCGCGTCAGTTCCTTTCTTGCTGAATCCGAGGAACGCTCGAAGATCTCGTGCTCATGGTCCACTCCCGCTGCCGAGCACGAACCGCGCGCGCTCACGTCGGAGCATCTCGTTCGGCGTCATGCACTTGATCGAGAGCCCGATGCAGGCATCCGGGATCTTGATCTTGCGCACCAAGGCCGACGGCACTTCATGCGTCACTACGGTGTGCCCGCTCGCGAGTGCATGAGCCACGAGGTAGTAGTCCGCCACCGGAAGGAACGTGCTGATCGCCGCTGGTTCGTAGCGCTGCCCGCTCGCCCAGGCGCTCACATCGGCGAGCGCCGGAAGAACTGCGGGCTCCGGCTCGAGGAAGAATCGCTCCCCGCGCTCACGTGCCCAATCCGACAGCTCGTCGTCGATGGCCTGAACTTCGTCGCCCACCCTCTCGATGCTGAAGACATGGCCTGCAGCGTTCTGCGCGATCAGCCAATCCCAGAACGCCGGACAGAAATCGAGGCCGTAGTGCAGATTCTTGGCCCGGATGAACACATCGGCGTCGAGCAAGTAGGCCATCAGAAGGCCACCCCGAGGCTCTCCCCCAGCTCGCGGAACGTCGCCATCTTCTTGAAGCCAAGCAGCCGAAACGCCTCGGTGAAGGAAGTCCGGCCTTCGAGCGTGCTGACTACGAGTGCCGTGGCGAACGTTTTTCCGGCGCGTGCGCCGAGCGTGAGATAGAAGTCGCCGCCGCTCGTCTTCGGCAGTGCGCGCAGGCGTTCGAGCTCGTCGCGGTAGGCATCCCAGAACTGCTGGCGGCTCAGCCCCCCAGCGTCGTGGATCCGTCGCAGGGTCACGAGCGTGCTCACTTTGAAGCGCCGGGCCAGTCGGTCTACCTCGGCTTCGAGTGCCGCGCTCCGGTCGTAGGTCGCGCGCACCGACGCGAGCGGCACCAGGCGTTCGGCGGCAACCCGGTTGCACCAGCTCTCGACGTCGTGTCGCGGAACCTCGGATGCCTGCGCGTCGGAGACCGCCGTCTGGCCGAGCCAAAGGTGCGCCAGCTCGTGCGCCAGCGTGAACATCTGCGCCGCCTTGGTATCCGCGCCGTTTACGAAGACGAGCGGCGCGAGGGCGTCTGCCAGCGCGAAGCCGCGAAACTCATCGGGATCGAGCTTGCGCCGGTTGTTGCTACCCACGACGCCGCTGACCATGACGAGAATGCCGGCGCCGTCCGCCTGCTCGGTGAATCGGCGCAGCGCCTCGGTCCAGGTGGGAAGCTGGCGCCGCTCGTCCAGATCGAAGCCGAGGGCGCGTCTCATGGCCGACGCGGTCGCCACGACGTCGTCCGCGACCCGCGCCGAGCCGACGAGGGCAGACGGCGCCTCTCCCATCGTCCGCGCGAAGTCGCGGTACCACTCCTGGCGCTGCTGGCAGAGGTAGATCGTGTCGAGCAGATCCGCGCTCGGCCGAGCGGTCGACGTACCCGCGATGGTACGGAAGTCCGGGATCGGCACACGCTCTACGGGCGGCTCGCGCAGGAAGAGGTAGCCGACCGGCGTATACGTGGCCTTGGCAAACTGCTCCAGCTGCTTCAGCGTCGGCTGCAGCTCTCCCCGTTCCCACGCTCCGAGCTTCGGGAACCTGTCCGCGAGTTCCGTGCCCCGACCGGACCGCTCCCACGCCCATCGCAACAGCTCGGGCTTCACCGCCACCCGGTTCATGCGGACGAGTCTCGCACGTCGATCCTGCCCGTCACCGCGGCGGAAATGAGCGCCGTGCGCAGCTCCTTCAGCCGCTCGATCGCCTCGCGGACCCTGGCGACGAGCGCGTCGATCCGCGCGGTCTCGCAGTCGACGAAATCGGCGATCGCGCGCTGATCGGCAGTCGGCGGCAGCGGCAGTGTCAGCGAGCGCCACTGGTCCATGCGAATGACTCGTGTGCCGTGCGCCGCCTCCTCGACAACGACTCCCAAGATTGCTCTCCCGAGGCCGTCCAATAGCCAGGCAGTGAACGTCGATTCGAGATCTCTCCGCAACTCCAGCGCCTTCATGTCCTGGTTCACTGTCACCGGAGCGGTCGTGATCGCGACCGGAAACGTGTGCGCGAGAATCATGCCCCGCACCACGATCAGCACGATGGGGGGTGCGATTAGCTTCAGTCCCGTTTCCACGACTGCTCGCTCGGTGACGGTGTCTCCGGAGGACTGGATGAAACGGCGCTTCATGTCCTTCGGCGAGACCCAAGGGATGTCCCCGCCCCAGTACCCTCGCTCCTCCTTGGCGGGCGTGCCTCCGCTGATCGCCTTGCAGATACGCCACGTCTTTGCAGTTTCCCAATGCGCCGGAATCTCCCCCAGCCACTCGACGCCGGAGTCCTTCATGGGGACTTTCGGATCGAGCCCCTTGGTGACGGCGCGGGTGATGAGGGCGGCGCGCTTCTCCTCGAGCAGCTCGATCAGCCGCCCCTTCTTCGCCACCAGCGCATCGATCCGCGCGGTCCTCGAACGGACGAAGTCGACGATCCGGCCTTGCTCGGCAAACGAAGGAATTGGCGTCGAGAAAAA
>VGRW01000036.1 GCA_016875225.1 Deltaproteobacteria bacterium | reverse complement strand
CCCCATGTCGACCCCCATGATCGCGGAGAATCCGACGGATGCCGTCCGGGAGAGCATCACCGTGCCTCTGGGCAGGAGCCGCGCAGAAGAGTTCGCAAGCCCGAGCTCGCTGATCTTCTCGGCCGTCTCGGTCACCTGCTCGGCGTGCCCGTCGCGGATCTGCCACACATCCGCAAGACCGAACCACGGGATCGTGCAGTTCTGCCAGTACTCCTGCTCCTTTCGGCTCGGCGTGTGGCCCGAGCGGAGTCGCGCGACGAACTTCGTTCGTTCGACAGTCCAGTGCTCGGGGATGGCCCCCAGCCACTCGACGCCGGAGTTTTTGTAAGCCGGGTACGGCTTGAAGCGAGGTGCAGTCATCGCCACGGGCCTCCGGGCGGCCAGTGCTTGTCGAGCGAGCGCTGCTCCCTCGCGGCGTCGAGAACCGGATCGGCGAAGCGGCGGATTTCTGCGACGGTCTCGGGCAGATCGCACTTCGCCGCTGTCAGCCCGCTCTTCTCGAGGAAGGCCCGCCAATGTCGGCCGTTCGCGGAGCTCTCCGCGAATGCGACGCGCAGCCCGTCGAGAGTCCCCTCGGGAATGGCGGTCGCCTCGAGCTTCTCGGCGATGGTCGTGTACGCGGTGTACGCGCGGACGCTCGCCATGGGGAAGCCGAGCAGGCCCCCGGGGATGATCTCTTCCGTCGGAGGAAAGACGGCGTCGCCGAGTCCAACGTCGACCTGGTAACGGAGCTTGGTGCGGCCGAGCTGCGCGTCGAACTTCGCGCGCAGGCCTAGCACCGGCGACTCGACTCGGATCCGGCGAACGACGATGGAATCGAGAGCGAAGGCTATGCCGTCCTGTTCCACGTCGACCTCGAGGACCTCTCGCAGGAGAGCGCGCAGGCGCTCCTCGTCCATGCCTGCCGCGCCGAGCAGGTCGATGTCTCGCGTCGGGCGCGTCGCCGCGCCGAGCCAGTGACGAAGGAGCAGACCCCCCTTGAGGACGAAGTGCTCCCGGTGCTCCGACCGCCCCAACCGATGCAGGAAGCGCTCGATGGCGAAGAGCTCGAGTAGCTCGACGAACGGCCGGCCCGTCTCGGCTGCCTCGTTCTTGAGCCGTGCTTGGATCGATTGCACCAGCGCCGCGAGCGGGGCGTCGCTCACTGCACCGCCTCCAGATACGGGCGGATGACCGCGTCGACCCGACAGAGCTTGGCCATCCGGTGTACCTCTGCCGGCGTGAACTTCCGCTCGGCGAGTCCCGTTCGCAGAGCTTCGACGGCCACGTCGATTCCTATGCGGCTTCTGAACTTGAAGCAGTCCGCCACCGTCTTTGCGCAGCCGTAGACCCGGATTGCGACGCCGTCGCGTTCGTGGGTCTCGATCCCCGAGCTGAACATCTTTCCGCTCATTCGATAGACCCGCAGCGGCGGCCAATCGAGCCGTGGAGACGCCGTCCCGCGCGGGAGCGCGATGCTCACCTGGTGGGGGATCTCCGTCGTGAGCCCGTGGAAGTGGAGCGCAGAGACGAGGGCGATCACGGCCTTCGGCACGCGCGTCGCCACGGTCACGAGATCCGGGTCGGCGAGAGCCGGAAGGTCCGCCAGCCGGTAGACGCCTCGACTGATGAGCTCGAGGGTGCCGGCGTCGCGCATCGCGTAGAGATCCCGCCGATGCACGCCCAGGCGAAGGGCGTGCGCGGTTCGCAGCACTCCGCCGTTGCGACGGAAGGCGTCGATCACCTTTCGGTCTTGTCGGGCGCTCGCCATGGATGGACAAGATTCACATCACTTATGGATAAGTGTCAACTCTATTGTCCAGCTCGAATCGTCGGCGCGAAGCGACTCGGTGCCGGCATTTCGCGTCAGCTTCCAGCGGACCCCGTCACCTCCGCCAGCATGCGCACGATGTCGCCCTCGATCGCGCGGATGTCGGCCTCGATCTCTTCGAGCGGCCGGGGCGGCGTGTAGCGGTAGAAGTAGCGGTTGAAGCCGATCTCGTAGCCGACGAGGCCGACCTGGCCGTCCTTTGGGTCGCGCCGGGACGTGTCGATCCAGGCGTCGGGCACGTGGGGTCTCACTTCGCGTTCGAAGAAGACCTCGATCGGCTCGGCGAGCGGCACGCTCTCGGTGTCGCGAAGCTCGGGGTCGGGCTCGGGATTGCCGTCGGCGTCGCGGCAGATCACGGCGGTCTCGTCGCGTTCGGAGAGCGCGGCGAGGATGGCCTTTCGGGCGGGCGCCGAGAGCTTCAGGCCGTGGGTCTTCGCGGCGGAATCGAGCGCGCGCTCGAATTCGTCGCGGTCCTTGAAGCAGGTGTCGGGCAGCGCACGAACGAGCTTGCGGATCGCGTCCTGCAGTGCGCGGCCCTCGGCCTGCTCCTTCGCGCCGGCGGCGCCCTTCTTCTTCGATTGCGCGAGCGCCTGGAAGCCCTTCTGGTCTTCGAGTCGCGCGATCCGTTCGGGGCTCGCCTGGAAGTTCAGCCGGAGCGGCCGCTCGACGGTGATCTTGCGGTAGCCGAAGTGCGTGGTCGGGAAGACCTTGCTCGTCTCGCCGTCCTCGAACGCGGCCAGGATCTTCAGGATCTCCTGCGCGCGCTCGATCGGGATCTCGCGCCGCTTGTCGCCCAGGCTCTTGTGCATCGACACCCAGAACGACGAGGCATCGACGAGCTGAACCTTGCCCCTCCGCGCCGGCGCCTTGCGGTTCGTCACCACCCAGACGTAGGTCGCGATTCCGGTGTTGTAGAAGAGCTGCTCGGGCAGCGCGATCAGCGCCTCGAGCAGATCGTTCTCGAGGACGAAGCGGCGGATCTCGCTCTCTCCGCTGCCCGCGTCGCCCGTGAACAGGGGCGACCCGTTCATGATGATGGCGATGCGCGAGCCGCCGTCCTTCGGGGTCTTCACGTGCGCGAGCATGTGCAGCAGGAACAGGAGCTGGCCGTCGCTGATCCGCGGCAGCCCGGCAGCGAAGCGGCCGGCCGCACCGCGCTCGTGCTCTGCGCGCACCGAATCCTCGTCGCGCTTCCAGTCCTTGCCGTACGGGGGATTGGCGATCAGGTAGTCGAAGCTCTGGCCGGCGTGGCGGTCGTTCGAGAGCGTGCTGCCGAACGCGACGTGGTCTGCGTCGCGGCCGGTCGGGTCCTTCATGAACAGGTCGGACTTCGCGATCGCCCAGGTCTCGGGAACGCTCTCTTGCCCGAACAGATGGATGTCGGCGTTCGGATTGATCGCGGGGCGAAGCACGTCGCCGTTCTTGCGCAGGCCGACGGTGATGTGCTCCTTGGTGATCATCAGCATCCCGCCCGATCCGCAGCACGGGTCGTACACGGTGCGGATCGCCTTCTTGGCGCGGATCGCGGGCTCGTCGCCCGCGAGCATCAGATCGACCATCAGGTGCACGACGTCGCGCGGCGTGAAGTGCTCGCCCGGGTTCTCGTTCAGCGCCTCGTTGAACTTACGGATCAGCTCTTCGAAGACGGTTCCCATCGTCGGGTTGTCGACCGCGTCCGGGTGAAGGTCGATGTTCTTGAAGCGCTCGAGCACCTGGAACAGCAGCCCCGCCTCGTCGAGCTTGCTGATGGTGTTG
This sequence comes from Deltaproteobacteria bacterium, assembly GCA_016875225.1. NCBI lineage: Bacteria > Pseudomonadati > Myxococcota > Myxococcia > Deltaproteobacteria bacterium. The sequence goes on along the minus strand of VGRW01000036.1, from coordinate 31,477 downwards.
TCGAAGTCGAACTTCTCGATCACCTCGCGCATGTTCCCGCTGAAGCCGGCGATGTAGTTTCGCAGGTTCGCCGCCAGGTGCGGGGCGTCGGCGAGCAGCTTCTCGAAGTCCTATCGCGACGTGTTGTAGAACGCGAAGCCCGCGATCTTTCGCAGCTGCGGGTCGAGATTCTCGAGCTTCTTGCCCCGCAGCTCCGCTTGCTTGGCGAGGACCGTGTCTTTCGTGCGCGCCAGGACGCAGTCCAGACGTCGCAGCACGGTGAGCGGCAGGATCACGTCCTGGTACTTGCCCCGCTTGAAGGTGTCCCGGATCAGGTCCGCGACACCCCAGATGAAGCTGACGATCTCGCTGTGATTCACAGATCTCTTTCTCCGGGGATCGGAGTCTACTCGACCTGCCACCGGGCGTAGAGGAACTGCTGCAGCGCCCCCGAAGGCGTCCGGTGGTCTTCGAGGAAGTGCGCACGAAGCGCGAAGCCGGGACCGAGCAGCGCGACGATCTCGTCCAGCGAGTAGCGCTGAACCGGAAGGCCGCTGCAGCGCGTGGGGCCCTCGGGGCCGAACGTGGCCAGCACGAAGTGGCCGCGCGGTCGGAGCGAAGCGCGGAGCACCGCCAGATAGCGCGCGCGGTCGGCGGCGTCGGTCAGGAAATGGAAGACCGCGCGGTCGTGCCAGATCGCGTAGGCGCGCTTCGGCTCGAAGCGCGTGACGTCGGCCTCGATCCAGGTGACGCGCGCGGCCGCGTCTCGAAGGCGTTCGCGCGCGTGCTCGAGCGCGTTCGCGGCGATGTCGAGGACGCTCACATCGGAGTGACCGGCGGCGATCAGATGGTCGACCAGGGTCGACGCGCCGCCGCCGACGTCCAGGATCGGGGCGTCGAGCGGCTCGCCGGTCGCGCGGATCAGCTCGAGCGAGCGCTCGGGGACCGGCTGGTACCAGGAGACTTCGCTCGGCAGCTTCGACTCGTAGACGCGCTCCCAGTGGCTCCGGGTCGGGTCGCTCACGACTCGCGCGGCGCGCCCACTACAGGCGCTCGGCGGCCTTCTCGACGTAGAAGCGGACCAGCTCGAAGCGGTCGTTGCCCCAGAACATCTCGTCGCCCACGAAGATGGTCGGCACGCCGAAGACGCCGCGCTCGATCGCGGTCTGGGTCTCGCGCTCGAGGCGCGCCTCGAGCTCGGGCGTGCGCGCGCGCGCGAGCACGGTGTCGGGGTCGAGGCCGGCGCCGGCGATCAGCTCTTCGAGCACCGATTCCTGCGCCAGGTCGCGTGCGCGCGCCCAGCGGGCGCGGTACGCGGGGTAGTGGAACTCGCGGAAGCGGCCCTGGTCCTTCGCCACCAGCGCGCAGCGGAGCGCGAGCGACGTGTCGGACTTGTACAGCGCGCGCGCGTCGGGCGAGATCTCGGCGCCGATCGCCTCGGCCCAGTGGCGGATATCGTTCACCGCGTTGGCCTGCTTGCGCGGGCCGAGCTCGGGCGGCTTGCCGACGCCGGGCTCCTTCAGCCGCGCCAGGTGCACCGGCCGGAATTCGATCTCGACCCCCAGGTCGCGGAAGTACGCCTCCGCGCGACAGCTGCCGAGGTACGCCCAGGGACACGCGTAGTCGTAGTAGAGGGAAAGCTCCATGGCCCGCAGAGTATCATGCGCGGCCGATGGAGCCGGATTTTGCGGAGCTCGAGCGCGAGATGGCGCGCCAGATCGAATCGGGCCTGCGGCCGTCGCTCCAAGTCGCGGTCGACTTCCGCGGCGAGCTCGTCTTCGAGCGCGCGCTCGGGGAGGCGGCGCACGTCGACTCGACGTACGTGCTGTGGAGCTCGACCAAGCCGCTGGTCGCGGTCGCGCTGCTTCAGCTCGTCGACGAGGGCCGCGCGGCGCTCGAAGACCGCGTCGCCAAGCACATCCCCGAGTTTGGAACCCACGGGAAGGAGCGCTGCACGATCCTGCACCTGCTCTCCCACCGCGGTGGCTTTCCAGATTCGGCGCCCGAGACGCGCAAGGCGCTGTTCCGGATCGCGCGCGACTGGGACGCGAGCCTCGCCTTCGTCTGCGACATGCCGGCGCTCTGGGAGCCGGGCACCGACCGCGGCTACCACCCGCTCTCGGCCTGGTTCATCGTCGGCGAGCTGATCCAGCGCCTCGACGGGCGGCCGCTCGCCGACGCTCTCTTCGCGCGCGTGCTCGAGCCGCTCGGCGTGCCGCGCGACGGGTTCTGCCTGGGGCGCCCGCAGGACCTGGCCGGGCCGCCGATGACCGTGCGCACCCGCGACCGGAAGGGCGCGCCGAGCGCGGGCGAGGCCGCGTACTGGAGCGATCCGCGCACGCACGCCGCGGTGATTCCCGGCGCGGGCGGGATCGCGCGCGCGCGAACGCTCGCCGCCTTCTACCGCGCGCTCCTCGACGGCGGCCGCGGTTGCAACGGACGGATCCTCTCGCCCGAGATGGTGCGCACGGCGACGTTCCCGCACGTGGTGGGAACGCGCGACCGCACCATGCTCCGCGACATGCCCTGGGGGCTCGGCATGCACCTGAAGCACGTGCTGCCATCGGTGGACGACTGCGGACGGCGCGCCACGCCCGGCACGTTCGGTCACGCCGGGCACTTCCTGGTGAACACCGGCTGGGGCGATCCGGGCCGCGACGTCGCCGCTGCGATCCTCTCCAACGGCCTGGCCGAATCCATGTCGGGAATGCGCGCGGTCTGTGCGCTCTCGGACGCGATCCACGCCGCGATCGACCGGGCGAGCGGATCGGCGCGCGGCTAGACTGCGCCAATGCGCACGAGCGGGATCGCGCCGGGACTTCTGTTGGCGATGCCGCAGCTCGAGGACCCGAACTTCGCGCGCGCGGTCGTGCTGATGGTCCAGCACAACGACCAGGGGTCGTTCGGAATCGTCGTGAACCGGCCCAGCGACACGCCGGTGATCGAGGTGATGTCGCCGCTCGGCCTGCGCTGGCGCGGCGATCCGGAGGCCGTGCTCTGGATCGGCGGCCCCGTCTCACCCGAGTCCGGCTGGCTGCTGCACGAGCCGAGCGCCGCGATCGCGGGCGAGGGCACGGTGGACGTGTCCGACGGGATCGCGCTGTCGACCGCGCCCGAGCATTTTCGGACGCTGGTCGAGAAGCCGCCGCGCAGGCTGCGCTTCTTCGCCGGCTACGCCGGCTGGGGCGCGCAGCAGCTCGAGGGCGAGCTCGCGCAGGGCGCGTGGCTCACGGCCGACGTCACGCCCGCGCTGATCTTCGACACGCCCGCCGAGAAGATGTGGGAGCAGGCGCTTCGCTCGCTGGGCATCGAGCCGAGCTCGCTGGTCCCCGGCGTCGGCGTGCACTGACGCGCGCGCGACTTCAGCCGAGCAGCCGGGCGAGCGCCCGATCGACGTCGCGATCGCGGAACTCGTAGCCGCTCGCTTCGAGCTTCCGGGACGAGACGCGCGCGCCGCCGAGCAGGAGCTCGTCGGCGGCCTCTCCGAGCGCGAGGCGTAGCGCCGTAGCAGGCACGCGCAGGAACGCGGGCCGGCCCAGAGCCCGCGCGATCGCGGTGGTGAGCTCCGCGTTCGTGACCGGCGCCGGCGCCACGGCGTTCACCGGCCCGGAGAGCGTCTCCGACACGATGCAGTGTCGGATCGCGCCGACCAGATCGTCGAGCGTGATCCAGGCGACGTACTGCGAGCCGCTGCCGAGCTTGCCGCCCAGCCCGAAGCGGAACGGCAGGAGCATCGCCGCGAGCGCACCGCCCGACGGGTCCAGGACCACGCCGATGCGCGGGTTCACCACGCGCAGGCCGGCCGCTCGAGCAGCGTCGCAGGCGCGCTCCCACTCGACGCAGACCTCGGGCAGGAAGCCGCGGCCGGGGGGGCTCGTCTCGTCCAGCCACTCGCCGCCGCGGTCGCCGTAGTAGCCGATCGCGGAGGCCGAGACGAGCACGGGCTTCGAGGCCAGCCGCGCGAGCGCCGCGGAGACCAGGCGCGTGGTCACGGTCCGGCTCTCGACGATCTCGCGCTTGCGCGCGGTCGACCAGCGCCCCGAGGCAATGCTCTCTCCCGAGAGGTGCACGAACGCGTCGATCCCCTCCAGCGCGGCGGGATCGAGCCGGCCGCTCGCGGGATCCCAGAGCACCTCGCCGCGCCGGGCCGGCTCGCGGCGCACGAGCCGGAGCAGCGTGTGCCCATCGGCTTCGAGCGCCTTGCCGAGTCGGCGACCGACCAGGCCCGACGCTCCGCTGATCGCGATCCTCGCCCCGCCCGCGGCCATCGCATCCTCCCGACGCGGTAGCATGGCGAAAAACCGGGGAGGAATCCTGATGAAGAGCTTTGGCGGCAAGCTTGCGGTGGTGACCGGCGGCGGAAGCGGGATGGGGCGCGAGCTCGTGATCGCGCTCGCCAGCGACGGCTGCCACGTCGCGCTCTGCGACGTGAACGAGGAGTCGATGGCGCAGACCCGATCGCTCGCGCGAGCCGCGGCGAAGACCGACGTGCGCGTGACCACGCACAAGGTCGACATCTCCGAGGAGCGGCAGGTGATCGCCTTCCGCGCCGCGGTCGCCGAGCAGCACCAGGCGAAGCACATCGACCTGCTGTTCAACAACGCGGGAATCGGCGGCGGCGGAAGCTTCGTCCTCGACGAGCGCGAGGAGTGGGACAAGACCTTCGCGGTGTGCTGGGGCGGCGTGTACTACTGCACGCGCGCGTTCATGCCCATGCTGCTCGCCAGCCGCGAGGCCCATCTGATCAACACCAGCAGCGTGAACGGCTTCTGGGCGTCGCTCGGCCCGCGCTCCGCGCACACCGCATACAGCGCCGCGAAGTTCGCCGTGAAGGGCTTCACCGAGGCGCTGATCAACGACCTGCGCAACAACGCGCCGCACGTGAAGGTCTCGCTCGTGATGCCCGGGCACATCGGCACGGGCATCGTGATCAACTCCAGCCGCATCCTCGGTCGCGACCCCAAGGAGATGAGCGACGCGCAGCTCGAGGACGCGCGCGAGCGGATGGAGCGGATGGGGCTCGCGGTCGGCGCGGCCTCGAACGAGCAGATCCGCCAGGGCCTGCAGATGCTGGGCGAAGCCTTCCGCGACGCGGCGCCGATGACCGCCGCGGCCGCCGCGAAGGTGATCCTGGACGGCGTGCGAGAGGAACGCTGGCGCATCCTGGTCGGCGCCGACGCGGAGGTGCTCGACCGGCTGGTGCGCGAGACGCCCGAGGAAGCCTACGAGACGAGCTTCATGGAGCGGCTGCAGTCGCAGAGCACTTGGGCGATCGGGCAATAGAAGCAAAGGCGTGACCGCGCGCACGATGCGTGGTATTGGATCGCCCGTGCAAAGACTCCCGTCTCTGGAGCGGCTCGTCGTGACCGCGCTCGCGCTGGCCGGGCTTCTCCTGCAGCCCGCAGTCGGCCTGGCACAGGACGACCCACCCGAAGTGAGCCTCGCCCCGGATCCCGGCCTCTACCTGGTGAAGCCCGACGTCCCGGTGATTCCCGTGCGCGAGCGCGAGGTCTGGTTCCGCGACGCCTGGACCGCGCGAATCAACGCCGGTTACGGGACGGACAGCAGCCTGGGCGAGATCGTCGGCGGGGACTTCGACGTCGACAGCGGGAACGCCGGCCTGATCGGGATCGACATCGGGCGCCCGCTGGTCGACGACTGGCGCGACTGGCCGATCGACTTCGCCTGGCGGCTCGGCGGTCAGCTCCACGGCACCGGCGAGAGAGGCGGTCGGAGCGCCTTCGTGCAGACCGCGTACCTGAAGATGTACTGGCGGCCGTTTCCCTGGGAGCGGGTGGTCAGCACGCGGATCGGCTTCGGCGAGGGGCTCTCCTACGCCTGGCGCGTGCCCGAGATCGAGCGCGAGTACGACGAGCGCCACGACGACGGAACCTCGAAGTTGCTGAACTACCTGGACATCAGCATCGACCTCAACATCGGCGACGTGATCCGCAACGAGCGCGCGCGCGCCTGCACACTGGGGCTGGTGATCTCACACCGGTCGGGCGTCTTCGGCCTGGTCGACATCTTCGGCGGCGTCCACAACGGCTCGAACTACAACACGGCTGCGGTCGAGTGCGGCTTCTAGCGCTTCGTCTGATCCTGCTCGCCGCGTTGGCCGCGACTCCGGCGTGCTCGTCGGGCTGGGTCGATCTCTCGCCGCTTCCGCCCGCCGGCTACGTGAAGCTCGGACCGGCCGAGGGCAGGGGCTGCGCGACTTACTTCCTGGCCCTGCCCTGGCACCAGTTCCTCGAGTTCGGCGCGAAGGATCGACTCGTGCGCGCGCGCTCCGAGGCGATCGCGAGCGTTCCGGGCGCAACCGGTCTGGTCGGAGTCACGCTGCGGGAGAGCTGGTCCTACTGGGGTCTGGCAAGCCGCCGCTGCGCGACCCTGCGCGGGGACGCGATCCGATGAGCGCGCGGCTCGCGAAGACGCTCTCGATGCTTCCGCTCGCGTGGCTCCTCTGCGCGTGCGCCGGGACGCCCGCCCAGCTCGGTCCGCGCGAGCCGGTCGCGTACGACCCCGACGACCGCATCGACTACGCGGTGACCGAGTGCGGCGCGCAGGTGCTGATCTTCCTGCCCCTGTGGACCAACGACCGGCTGCCGCGCGCGATGGCGCTGATCGAGGAGCGCGCCGGGGATCGCTACGTCGCCAGCGTTCGCGTGCGCGAGCGCTGGACCTACCTGGTCTTCGGCGAGATCCTGTGCACGGACGTCGTCGCGGCCACGTTCGGGCGCGCCGATGCCCCCGACCCGAGCCCCGCGGCGGACGCGCGCCTTCGCTAGAGTGCCCCCATGGCCAAGGTCTACCCCGAGCTCGACGAGAGGCTTCGCGCGTTCATCGCCGAGCAGCACATCTTCTTCGTGGCGAGCGCCCCGAACGGCCCCGACGGGCACGTGAACTGCTCGCCGAAGGGGCTCGACACGCTGCGGATCCTCGGCCCGACCAGCGTCGCGTACCTCGATTTCGTCGGCAGCGGCGCGGAGACGATCGCGCACGCGCGGCAGAACGGGCGCGTCGTGATCATGTTCTGCGCCTTCGAGGGCCCGCCGAAGATCCTGCGGCTGCACGGGCGAAGCGAGATCCTGGAGCCGAACGACGCTGGGTTCGCGAAGTTGCTGGAGCGCTTCGACGCGAAGCCGGGGATCCGCGCGATCGTCCGCGTCGACGTCTCGCGCATCAGCGACTCCTGCGGCTACGGCGTGCCGCTGATGCGCTTCGAGGGCGAGCGCACCCAGATGATCGAGTGGGCCGAGCGCAAGCAGGAGGCGGGACTCGTGGCGTACCAGCGCGAGCACAACGCCGCGAGCCTCGACGGCCTGCCATCGCTGCGCTGGCCCGAAACGCGCGAGAAGCCGTAGACCGCGACCGGATCAGCGCTCGCGCAGTACTCGCGAGAGCAGCTCGTCGAGCTTCGAGAGGAAGCGCGAGCGGTCCCGAGCGCTGATCGGGCTCGGGCCGCGCGAGGCGATGCCGGAATCGCGAAGGCTCTGCAACAGGTCCCGAGTCGCGAGCGCCCCGCCGATCGAGTCCTCGGTGAAGACCCGGCCGTTGCCGGAAAGGACGTGCGCGCCCGCGGCCAGGCAGCGCGAGGCCAGGGGAATGTCCGCGGTGACGACCACGTCGGACTTGCGTACGTGCTCCGCGATCCAGTCGTCGGCCGCGTCCGGAGCGCCGTCGACGACCACCATCTCCGCGCGCGTCCGGGCCGGGACGTGCAGCCTCGAGTTGGCGACCAGGGTCACCGCCACGCCGTGGCGCGCGGCGACGGAGTAGATCTCCTCCTTCACCGGACACGCGTCCGCGTCGACGATCATCCTGATCAGGGCGCCCTCCCCTTTGGGCACGTTAGCACTGCGACCCGCAGGGTCCGCGAAGAAGGAGTCTCCCCCCATGTTCGAGCCCAGGTTTCCCGCGAGCGTCGACCAGATCCGCTTCGACGACCCCGAGTTCTGGAACGCGCCCGCCGAGGATCGAGAGGGCGCGTTCGCCCTTCTTCGGAGCGAGCGGCCGATGTCGTTTCACGAGGAGTTCACGCCGCCGCCGGAGATCCCGCTGCCGAAGGGGCCGGGCTACTGGTCGGTGACGCGGATGGCCGACGTGCTGACCGCGAGCCGGCGCTCGGATCTGTTCTGCTCGGGCAGGGGCGTGCAGATCGTCGACCTGCCGGCGGAGCTCAACGAGTTCTTCGGCTCGATGATCGCGATGGACGACCCGCGCCACGCGCGGCTGCGGCGGATCGTCGCGCGGGGCTTCACGCCGCGCGCGCTCGCGAGCCTGCAGCACGACGTCGAGCGGCGGGCCACCGCGCTGATCGACGCCGTGATCGACCGGGGCGAGTGCGACTTCGTGGGTATGATCGCCGCCCCGCTTCCGCTGGGAATCATCTGCGACATGATGGGCATTCCCGAGAGCCAGACTCGGTTCGTCTTCGAGCAGACCAACATCATCCTGGGCCTCGGCGACCCCGAGTACGTGACTCCGGGAACCAGCCCGCTGATCGCGGCGCTCGACGCGGGGCGCGGGCTCGCGCAGCTCATGAACGAGCTCGCGATCGAGCGCCGCAAGAACCCGACCGACGACCTGACCTCGCAGCTGCTGAGCGCCGAGGTCGACGGCGAGAGCCTCTCCGACCAGGAGCTCGCGTCGTTCTTCGTGCTTCTCGTCGTGGCCGGGAACGAGACCACGCGAAACGCGATCAGCCACGGCATGAAGGCGCTCTCGGACCACCCGGACCAGCGGCGCAAGTGGGTGGGCGACTTCGCGGCGATCGCGCCCTCCGCCGTCGAGGAGATCGTGCGCTGGGCCTCGCCCGTGATCCACTTCCGCCGCACCGTCACCGCGGACACGGAGCTCGGCGGCCAGAAGCTTCGCGCGGGCGAGAAGATCGTGCTCTGGTACAACTCCGCGAATCGCGACGAGGCCGCGTTCGAGGAGCCGTACCGCTTCGACGTCACGCGCGCGCCGAACGAGCACGTCGGCTTCGGCGGACCGGGCGCGCACCACTGCCTGGGCGCGAACCTGGCGCGGCGCGAGATCACGGTCGTGTTCCGCGAGCTGCTGCGCCGCCTTCCGGATCTCGAGATCAGCGGCGCGCCCGAGATGCTGCGCTCGAACTTCATCCACGGCATCAAGCGCATGCCGTGCAGGTTCACGCCCGGCGGTTCATGCTAGGCGCGAGACCGCCCGGTCGGTCCGGGAGAGCCGCGCTTGGGAATTCGCGCCGCCGCGCTGGTCGCGCTCTGGGTCGCACTCTGCGCGGGGCCGGCGCGCGCGCAGACGGAGAGCTACGAGAGCCTCGCGGGCACCTGGTGGTTCTCGCTCGGCGGCCAGGACGCCGGCGCGCTCCTGATCCAGCTCTCCGAGCCGAGCTTCGCGACCTACCGGGTCGAGGACGTCGAGCTCACCGGCAAGCCGAGCTTCGGCTTCTCACGCGCGCTCGGCGACTTCTTCGAGATCGCGGCCGGACAGACGATCGGGCTCGACTCGCGCGGCAACGTGGTCGGCGAGCTCGAGCTCGTCGACCCGGACGATGGCGCGCCGGTCGGCGTGCTCGCGCTGCTGCAGGGAAAGCCCAGCCCTTCGCGCGCGCGGCTCGCGCTTCGCGGCACGGTCGCGAGCGACAGCGTGGCGGCCCTGCGCGTGATCGTCGACGGCCGGCGCGCGCCCGCGGCGTTCCAGGTGCTGAGCGGCCGAAGCGACGCCGCACAGCTCGGCGGCCAATCGGTGAGCAGCCGCATCTACGACCTCACGGTCCGCACGAACACAGGGCTCGGTGTGCCCGCCTACGACTTCACGGGCACCGGCCCGGCCCGGATCGACCGGATCGAGGAGACGGCCGTCGACATCGCGGGGCGGCTCATGCTCGGCCCGAACCAGCGCGTGTACGGCCTGCTCGACGACTCGACCCACTTCGGCAGCGGAATCGCGAAGGGCCGGCTTCGCGTTCCGACCGGGGGCACGGCGCCGAAGCTCGATCTCGAGCTCGCGGCGGATCGGCAGGTGCGCGCGAGCGGAAAGCTCGACGAGGCGGTCGAGCCGATCCTCTCGGTCACACCGCTCGCGATCGACTTCGGCGCGGTTCGACTCGACGAGACCGGGCTCTACGTGATCTCGGTCGAGAACATCGGCACTGGATCGCTCTCGGGCGAGGCCGCGCTCCCGAGCGGGAGCGAAGCGGCATTCTCGCTGGTCGACCCGACGGCCTTCTCGGATCTCGAGGCGGGCGACGCGGCAGGGGGGCTCTCGGTGGTCTTCGATCCGAGCGAGGCGACGACATACTCGGGCGAGATCGTGTTCCGCGTCGCCGGCGGCGCGGGCGGCGCGACGGTGACGCTCACCGGTGTCGGGGGCGTGGCCGAGATCGCGGTCGATCCGACCGCCGGAGAATTTCCCGATGTCGCGGTCGGGGATTCCGAGACGATCGAGTTCACGATCTCGAACCCGGGCGACGGAGCTCTAACCGGAACCGCCACGCTCAGCGGCTCGAGCGACTTCGCCTTCTTCCCCACAGCGACCTCGATCGAGTACTCGCTGGATCCCGAGTCCGCCGAGACGGCGACGATCCGCGTCCGCTTCACGCCCAGCGCGACCGGCTCGCGCACCGGGACGCTCATGCTGACCGGCGGCGGCGGAGCCTCGGTCGAGCTCAGCGGAGCCGGAACCGAGGCGTCGCCCTAGGGCCGCAGCTCGAACTCGCCTTCGAGACCGGTGCACGGCTCGTCGATCACCTCGACGCTCGACACGCTCGCGTGCGGCGGTCCGCGCCTCAGGAATGCCAGCGCCAGCTCGACGCGCGCCGCGTTCCCCTCGACGACCGCCTCGACGCGCCCGTCGGGCAGGTTGCGCACCCAGCCCGCGAGCGCGAGCGAGCGCATCTGCGCGTGGGTCGCGCGGCGGAAGAAGACGCCCTGCACGCGCCCCGACACGAACACGTGTACGCGCCTCATTCCGCGTCGGGCGCCGAGCCCGAAGCCGCGGCCGCGAGCTGCAGGTCGCGCTCGCGCACGGCGTCCGGGTCGAACTTTCGGGCGCTCGCGGTCATGCGCGTGAGCGCCGCGCCGATCGCCATCGCCGGCCCCGTCTCGGCCTTCTTCAGCTTGACGAAGCGCACCGGGTTGATGCGCGCGACCACGAACGCGCGCAGGTACGGCGAGCGGAAGCCGCGCGCCGCGAGCTTCGCGACCGCCTTCGTTGCGAGCCGGTCGATCTCGAGCAGCCGCGAGGCCCAGCCCTCGCGCTCGCGAAGCGAGGCGGCCAGCGACTTCGGCGAGTAGCGGTCGACCTTGCGCAGGAACGAGAGGTACGTGCCGCCGGGAAAGCGCGACTCCTTCTGGTAGCAGAGGCCGAGCGTCAGGTACGGCGCGAGCTCGAACTCGCTTGCGAACTCGGCCTCGCGTGCGCGCGGCCGCGATTCGGCCAGCGCCTGCGCCATGCGGATCACCTCGAGGCTGCGGTCGCGGGTGTTGTGCGCCTTCTCCGTGTTCAGCGCGAGGATCTTGAACGCGAGCGCCTCGTCGTCCGAGATCAGCGCGGTGATCGCGCGCATTCCGAGCAGCTTCGCGGCGGCCAGACGGTGCCTCCCGTTCGGCGTCCAGAAGCCTCCGCTGGCTCCGCGCACGACGATCAGCGGGTCGAGGAACGCGCGCGCCTCGTCGATCTTCTGCGCCAGCCGCTTCACGTGCGCGGGCGAGAGATCGCGCTGGAACGGGGTCGGCTCGATCGCGTCGAGCGGCAGCACCGCGAGCAGAAGCGGGTGCGAGCCGAGCGGATCTCGGTACGCGCCGATCGCCGCGCCCCCGGCCGCGTGCACCTGCCCGGCGAGCGCAGCCAGCTCCGGCGCATCAACCGAGGATGGGGCCGCCGCGGCCTCGAGACCGCGCTTCTCCTTGGCGGGCGAAAGGCGCTTGCGCGCGCCCGCCGACTTCGCCCTCGGCTTCCTCGAACCGGATTTCGCAGCAGTGGCTCTGGCCACGCGGCCATTCTACTTCGGCGCCTGCGCCTTGAGCAGCGCGAGCGCGGAGAAATGCTCGTCGGCGATCGGGGCTTCGTAGTCGACCGCGTCCACGTACAGGAGCACCTCGCGCCGCTCGATCGGCTTCTGGAAGCGCATGCGCTTCGGCGTGACCACCCCCTGCACGTCCACGACCTCGAGCGTCTCCGCGACCAGGACCAGTCTCTCGCCGGGTCGGTGCTCGGTGCGAAGCGGAACGAAGCTCGAAGCGTCGATCCAGGTGCTCCGGGTCTCGAAGCGGGGGTTCGGCTGGCTGGCCGTCTCGGCGAGCCGGTAGACCGGACGCCCGTCGAGTGTCTCGCGGGTCATCCCGGAGAGCTCGGTCGGCGCCGACTGCGCGATGCCGAAGCCGAGAAACTCGAGGTCGATCCCGTACACGTCGTCGTCGGCGATCGACTGCGGAAGCCGGCGGATCCGCTTCACCGCGGGCTGGTACAGGAAGTAGTCGTTTGGCCGGTCCGCGTGCTCCAGGTAGAGCAGCCCGACGTTGCGCAGGTCCGGCGGCGCGTCGAAGCGGATCAGCACGCGCTCGCCGCGGCCACCCTCGTCGTCGCGGTACACGCGCATGCTCCTCTCTTCGAGCAGCCCGCCCAGGTCCATCTGCATGCGAACCTTCGCGCTGAAGTGGCGCGTGGCGAGCCGTCCGTGCCAGCGCGAGGCGACCTCGGCCGAGGAGAGCGGCAGCGCATCGCCGGCCGCGGCCTGCCCCGAAGCCGCGGCGAGCACGCAGACCGCGCCGAGCCAGCCGCGCGGAGTCACCTCGCGATCTCGAGCGCCCCGGCCGCGCCCGGAACCAGCTCGCCGATCGTCGCCGCGCAGGCCGTGCCGCGCCGCGCGAGATCCGCGAGCAGCTCCGCCTCGCGCTCCGGCGGCAAAGCGATCAGGAGCCCGCCCGAGGTCTGCGCGTCGCAGAGGATCAGCTTCTCGAAGTCCGCAGTCCCGGAAGCGAAGCTCGCCGCCTTCTCGACCCAGGCGAGGTTGCGCCGCGTGCCGCCGGGCACTTTCCCGGCGCGCGCGAGCCCGCGCGCGAACTCGAGCACCGGCACGGCCGACGCCCGCACGCGCGCCGCGAGCTCCGAGGCCGACGCCAGATTGTGTAGATGGCCGAGCAGCCCGAAGCCGGTCACGTCGGTCGCCGCGTGCGCGCCGCAGGCGAGCGCCGCGTCCTTGGCCGCGCGATTGAGCTGGCTCATCTGCGCAATCACTTGCGAGAGATCTTCCGCCGCCAGCATCCCCGACTTGATTGCCTGCGCCGCGATCCCGGTGCCGATCGGCTTGGTCAGCACCAGCTTGTCGCCCGCGCGCGCACGCGTCTGCAGCAGCGCGCGCTCGGGATCGACCGTGCCGATCACGGCCAGCCCGTACTTCAGCTCCGAATCGACCACGGTGTGCCCGCCCACGATCGCGCAGCCGGCCTCGGCCGCCTTGTCGCGCCCGCCGCGGAAGATCCGCGCGAGCACGTCCTTCGCCAGCCGATCGTCCGGAAAGCCGCAGACCGCCAGCGCCACCATCGGCTCGCCGCCCATCGCGTACACGTCGGAGAGCGAGTTCGCGGCCGCGATCGCCCCGTAGGCCTCCGGCTCGTCGACGATCGGCGTGATGAAGTCGACGGTCACGACGAGTCCCGGGCCTTTCTCCGGGCAGACGAGCGCGGCATCCTCCATGGGTCCGACCTCGCCGGAGACCCACGGGTGATCGAAGGGCGCGAGCCCGCGAAGGACCTGGACCAGGTCCTCGGCGCCGAGCTTGCGGGCTCAACCCCCGCCAGGCGCGAGCTCGGTGAGGCGCACCTCGCTCATCGGGTCTCCCTGTCTCGGTTCATCGCCGCATGGTAGCGCGCCTCTCGGAGTTCTACGTCGGTCGACGGTCCTGCGGCATGGAGTCTGTGTGAGCGAGGGCGGATCGAACGTCGACGGCCACAGAGGCACGCCCTTCCGGGGTCACGCGGCTTCCAAGGCTCGCGCGAGACGCTTGCGGATCAGAGTCTCGGCTTCCTCCATGATCCGGTCGAGCAGCTCCCGGACCGTGGGTACGTCGTGGATGAGTCCCGCGACCATGCCGCAGCTCCACGCGCCCGCATCCATCTCGCCGTTCAGCATCACCCGCGGATAGACTCCCGACACCTCGGGAGCGATGTCCTCGAACTTCACCGTCGACCCGAGCGCGCGCTCCTTCTCGAGCAGCCGCTCGACGCCCGCGTTGGTGAGCACGCGCTCGGTGTTGCGCAGCGGACGCATGACGAGGCGTGTGTCCAGTTCGCTGGCCGCGACGATCGCCTCCTTCACCCGCGCGTGCACGGGCGCCTCCTGGGTGGCGATGAAGCGAGTCCCCATGTTCATCCCGTCGGCGCCCATGGCGAGCGCCGCCACGAGGCTCCGACCGTCGGCCATGCCGCCCGAGGCTACGAAGGGGATCCCGAGCTCGTCGGCAGCGCGCGGCAGAAGGATGAAGTTCGGGACGTCGTCTTCGCCGGGATGCCCGCCGCACTCGAAGCCGTCGATGCTGAGCGCGTCGACGCCGATCGACTCGGCCTTCAGCGCATGGCGCACCGAGGTGCACTTGTGGATCACCTTGACGCCCGCCTCCTTCAGAACCGGCAGCCACTTCTGCGGGTTGTTTCCGGCCGTCTCGACGATCTTCACACCTCCATCGACGATTGCGCGGATGTAGCCCGGATAGTCGGGCGGTACGACGGCCGGCAAGAACGTGAGGTTCACGCCGAACGGCTTGCTCGTCAGCGTCCGACACCTGGCGATCTCTTCAGCGAGCCGCTGCGGCGAGCGCTGGGTGAGTGCGGTGATGAACCCGAGCCCACCGGCGTTGGCCACTGCCGCCGCCAGCTCTGCGAAGCCGACGAAATGCATGCCGCCCTGGATGATCGGCCGCTCGATGCCAAACAGCTCGGTGATGCGGGTCCTCATCTCGTACCTCCGGAAGACAGTTCGGTGAACGTGCGGTCAGGCAAAGCGCTGAAGTCTCCGTCGTCACCACTTTTCGACCCACGGTCGAAGCACGACTTCGAACGCCCAGGTCGAGCGATGCTGGCGGTGCAGCTGCAGATAGGTCTCCGCGATGCAGTCCGGGTCGGCCATGTTGTCGTCGACGGCCGTTCCTGCCAGACGGTGCGCGCGGGTACCGTCGTCGTGCGTCCATCCGACCGCGGCATCGATCGGCACGTTGGCGACGTGGATGCCCTGGGGCATCAGCTCTCTTGCCATGCTCTGAGCAAGTCCCGACTTGGCCTGGCACGCCATCGCAAACGCCCCGCTCGTCGCGAACCCCTTCAGCGCCGCGCTTGCGTTCGTGAAGATGATCGTGCCCTTCGCGCCGTTTGCGCCCGGCTCGTTCTCGCGCATGAGCCGGGCGGCCTGCTGGCCGACCAGGAATGCGCTGAAGGCCGAGTTTCGAAGCGTCTCGAGCGCCATGCTCGGGTCGGCCTCGGTGATGCCTTTGCGAAATATGCCGGCCACCCGACCGTCGATGTTGTGCACGACGAGCCGGGGAGTCCCGAGGTCACGCGCGACGTTCTGGAACAGCAGCTCGACTGCCGCGGGCTCGCTGGCATCGCACGCGTATCGGCGCACGCCGTGCGTCCTCTCCAGGTTCTGCAGAACCGGTTTGTCGGGTGTCCTGGCGGCGATGGCGACCTGCATTCCGCTCTTGGCGAACAGCCGAGCACAGCTCGCACTGATGCCCGGGCCCCCTCCCACGATGAGTGCAACGTCTTTCGTCATGTGTCGCGCCCCTCTAATGATTCCACCATGGACGATCCGAGAACGCTCTCAGGTCGAGCTCGTGCGTCCACGTGGATCGGTGTTGCTTCGCGAGGTGGAGGTAGGTCTCCAAAATCTGCGCGGGAAGCATGAGCCCGTCGTGTTCCCTGCCTCGGGTTTCCCGGAGCCGTTCGAACTTCTCCGGTCCGAGCATCTTTCCCAGCGTGTCGGGCGCATCCACGGCGCCGTCGATCACGATGTGGACGACGTGGATGCCCTTCGACGCGAACTCCGCGTTCAAGCTCTGGCAGAGCATGCGCCGTCCTCCCATGGCCGCGGCGTGCGAGTGCTGACCCCCGTTCCCACGCATCGCCGCGGTCGACGAGGTCACGAGGATCGTTCCCTTGCCCCGCGCTTGCATCAGCGGGCACACGGCCGATGCAAGCCGAAACAGACCGAACGTCCCCATACGCCAGCCCGTCTCGAAGGCCTTGGCCGACGTGTCCTTCAACGCTCTCTCGCCGATCTGGGCGCCAAGGTTGTAGACGACGACTTCGATGGGACCGATGTCGGCCTCGATGGCGGCAATTCGTTCCTCGATCGAGCCTTCCTCGATTGCGTTCAGGAGAAAGCCGGTGGCCGAGCCCCCGTCGCTCTTGATCGCGTCCACCAACGCATCCAGTCCCGCCGAGTCGCTGCGCCGACACAAACACGCGTGATAGCCCTCTCGAGCGAAGCGTCGGGCGACCGTTCCGCCGATGCCCGCACCAGCTCCCAGTACCAAGCACACGGGTTTCATGTTCGATCTCTCCTCGAGCGAGTGTGGCGCTCGAATCCGTCGGGTTGGAGCGCTTCGCGCGCCGTATCGCTCGTCATGCCCACTCGAGGCCCCCCGGTCAGCGACCGGAGAAGCGCGCCTCGCGGCGCTCGACGAAGGAGCGGATGCCCTCCTTCGCGTCCTCGGTGCCCATGACCTGCGCGCTGATCGCGGGAATTGCCGCAATGGCCGCCGCTTCGTCCGCGGCGATGTAGCGCAGCGCCGCCTCCTTCATCGCGCGCAAGCCGAGGGGCGCGTTCTTCGCAATCGCCTGCGCGATCTCCATCCCGCGGTCGATGTGTTTTCCGTAGGGCACCACTTCCTGCACGAGCCCGATCTGCAGCGCGCGCTGGGCGTCGAACTCGTCGCACAACATCAGGTGGTACATGGCGTTGCCCCAGCCAGTGCGCGTGAGGAAGCGGAAGTGCGCGCCGCCGAGCGGCGCGATGCCGCGCTTCGACTCCATCTGGCAGAAGCGCGCGCTGTCCGCCGCGATCACGACGTCGGCAGCGAGCATCATCTCGATCCCGATCGTGTAGGTGATGCCCTGGACGACGGCCACGACGGGCTTCAGCGTGCGCCGCTTCAGCGCGAACGGGTCGATCGCATCGACCGGAGACTCGACCGGAGTCGCGGTCGGCCCGAAGAACTTGGTCATGTCGAGGCCCGCAGTGGTGTGCTCGCCCGCCGCGCACAGCACCGCCACCCACAGCTCGTCGTCGCGATCGAACTCGGTCAGCGCGTGGCTTAGTGCGACCATCATCTCGGGCACGAACGCATTCTTCTTCCGAACGTTGTCGACGACGATCTTCAACACTCGGCCGTCGACCTCGGTGCGGATCTGCGGTGAGTCGGTCATCGGTCCCTCTCCTTTGGGCGCGCTTATCGCAGCGCCTGTTCACAGCTCCCGAATCGCGGGCATCAGGGACCTCCCGATGCGTGCGAACGAGCGAAGCATCGCGTCGTGCTCGCCAACGATGTGGCGCACCATCACGTACTCGAATCCGAGCGTGCGATAGCTGCGCAGCTGCTCGGCGACGCTCTTCGCCCCGCCCACCAGCAGCTCTTCGATCCCGGTGCCGCGATAGCCCTCGGCGAGCACGCGCCCCACGGTCGCCTCCGCCTCGGCGTCGCTCTCACCGACGTAGATGTCGCGCCGCAGCACCGACAGCACAGGACGGCCGGCGCGCGCCGCGGCCTCGCGATAGACGTCGATCTGCTGCGCGAGCTCGCTGCGCGTCGCGTTCTGGCCGGTCAGCCACCCGTCGCCGATGCGGCCCGCTCGCTCCGCAGCGGCCGGTACGGTTCCCGCGATCCAGATAGAGACGGGAACGCGTGGAAGCGGGCTCACGCTCACTCCGTCGAGGTGGAAGTGCTTGCCGTGGAACGTGACGCGCTCTCCGGCGAGCAGCGCGCGCACGATCGCCACCAGCTCCTGGAGCCGGGCCGCGCGGCTCGCCATCGGGATCCCGAACGCTTCGAAGGCCTGTGCGCGGCCGCCGTTCGCGAGCGTCACGATCAGCGGGGCCGTCGCGAACGCGGCGATCGTCCCGATCTGCTCGGCGAGCACGATCGGGTGATAGAACGGCGCGAGCAGCACCAGCCCCACGGGCATCTCGCCGGTGACGGCCATGAGCCGCGCGAGTGTCGGGATCGGCGCGAACGAGTTCGCGAACTCCGCGGGCACCGCGTGGTTGTCGCCGTAGAGCAGGCCATCGAGGCCGGCCGCACGCGCCGCCGCCGCGACCCCGAGCACGTTGCGCGCCTGCTCACCCGTGTCGGTCGCGCCGAGCGGTCGCTCGATGAAGCCGCCCGGCGGCATCGCCGCCAGCATCTGCTTGAACAGTGCGTGGGTGTGCGCGCCGGTCGGGTACAGGAAGCGAAGCGAGGTCCCGAGCTTCATCGTCGCTTCTGCGCCTCGATCTCTTCCTCGACCTCGCGCAAGCGGTCCTTCCCGAAGAACAGCTCGCCAGCGACGAAGAAGCTCGGCGAGCCGAACACGCCGCGCGCGACGGCGCCGTCGGTGTTCGCGATCAGCTCCTGCTTCACGTCGGGATCGGCGGCGCGCTCGAGCAGCGGATCTGCCGGAAGCCCGGATTCGAGCAGCGCGGCGCGAATCACCTCGGGCTCGTCCATCTTCCTCGGGTCCGCCCACATGTGTCGGTAGACCTCGTCGACGTAGCGCTCGAAGCAGCCGAGGCGCTGCGCCGCGACCGCGCCGCGCATGATCTGGAGCGTGTTCACCGGAAAATGCGGGTTGGGAGTGAAGCGCGTGATGCCGTGCCTCGTGAGGAAGCGGCGCGTCTCGAGCGCTTCGTACTCCGGCTTGTTCTTGACCCCGCGCAGCGACACCGCCGGCGAGACGTTTCCGGTGGCCTTGAACACGCCACCCAACAGCACCGGCACGTAGGCGAAGCGCACACCGCTGCGCTTCTCGAGCGCCGGAATCACCAGGTGCGCGAGGTAGGCGTTGGGCGATCCGAAGTCGAAGTGGAACTCCACGCTCACATCCATGGCCTCACCCCGTTGCTCATGCCGGGCCGATCGGGTCGAGAACCACGACCGGGATCTGCCGCGCACCTGCTTGCTTCTGATAGCTCTCGTACGGCGGATACATCGCCGCCATCTTCTTCCAGCCTCGCGTTCGCTCGTCGCCGCTCGCCGTTCTCGCTCGGGCGCGCATGCGCTTCGCGCCGACCCGGATCTCGCACTCCGGATTCGCCTTCAGGTTCACGTACCAGCCAGGATGGTTCGGCGCGCCGCCTTTCGAGCCGATCAGCAAGTACTTCCCATCCATCTCCTGGTAGAGGAGCGGCAGCGGCCGCAGCTTCCCGCTCCTCGCTCCCCGCGCGATCAGGAGGAGCGTCGGCAGCGGACCCGGGCCACCGCCGATGGTCGAATCCCACAGCCGAGCTCTCTCGGGATCGGTGAGGTAGAGCTCCACATGGTCGCGGATCCACTTCGGCATTCCCGCCGCGGGCATCTCGAACTCCTGCTTCTCACTCATGAGTGACTCCCTTCGTATTCAGTCATCTCGCGCATCGAGCTTCTCCAGGTAGGGGGCGAGGTCCGGGGCGAACGCCGGGTGCGTGCACAGCCGCGCGAAGTGCGCGAGAGAGCGCGGGAACGTCGCGCGGAGCGACGCGTCGAAGAGCGGCGGGAGAGACGCAGCGGAGAGCACGCGCCGCGATGCGCGCTCGACGGTCGAGAGCGCGAGCTCCGCAGCGAACCCGATGTCGGCGAGGGTGAGCTCGTCGCCGACAAGGAACGCGCGCGCTGGCGCGAGCGCTTGCTCGATGCCGGAGAGATAGGCGTCGCGGGCCGCGCGCGTGCGCTCGTGCGTCGGCGGCTTCACACCGCCGTTGGCGAGCCTCAGCAGGTAGACCTGCACGTCGCGCGCGAACACGAGGCTCGCGTCGAGAAACGCGTCGATCCGCGACGCCGTGTACGCGTCGTCGCCGTACAGGCGCGTGGGCCCCGGCGCGAGGCGCACGACCGCGCGCGCGATGGCGTTCGACTCGAACACCCCGATCGACCCGTCCGGACTGAACGCGGCAGGCACCGTGCCGAACGGATGCGCGGCGAGAAACGAATCCGTCTTGTGCAACGTCCCTGCGAATCCGGTGCGAGCGTCGCGCTGGGTGCCGACGGAGGCGTCGCTCTCGTTCAGCGGGCGCGCATCGAAATCCCACAGCCAGCCCGCGAGCTCGCGCGGCGCCGCGCCGCGCACGTCGAGCGTGACACCGCAGAGCCGCGCGGCGATCGTCGCCTTGGCGAGCCGCGGGCTCGGCAGATACGAGAAGATGCGGAGGGACGGTGGGCGTGCGGACTCGCCGATTCCTGCCTCGGGTGTGGTCACTGCGCCTCCACGCGCGCCGGGGTGTGCTTGTGCCACGGCGTGCCAACGACCCAGTCGCGATCCTCGCTTCGCGTCAGCTCGTTCGGTGAGACGCCCGTCGCGACGTGCCCGCCGCTCGCATCCGGGAAATCGAGACCAAGCCCGTTCGGCAGCGAGATGTGCCCGGGCTGCATCCGATCCGAGAGCTCGACTTGGACTTCCGCGCTGCCGCGCCGGGTCGTGCCCCTCACGCGCCCCCCCTGCTCGACGCCGGCGCTCTTCGCATCGTCCGGGTGCATGCGCAGTGCGCCGGCGCGGTCCTTCTTCCGCCAATCAGGATTGCGCATGATCGTGTTCGCGGTGAACGAGCGCCTCTCGCCGGCCGAGAGGACGAACGGGAATTCCGCGTCCACTCGCTCCGGCTCGCTCGCGAGGCCGTCGAGCTCGTCGAAGAGCTCCGGGATCGCGAGCTGAATGCGGCCATTGTGCGTGGCAACCCGGGCGAAGCTCTCTTCCCAGTCGTCGACCGAGAACGTGATCGCGCTCTTGCTCGCGAGCAGCGCGTCGAAGAGTGCGTCGGCCGCCTCTGACGGCGAGCCTTTGAATCCCGCGCGCGCGAGCGACGCTGCGAGCGTGGGCGCCACGACCTGGAAGAGCACCCACACGGCCGCGCCTTCCGCGAGGCCCTCGGGCAGGAGATCGCCGATCGCCCGATAGGCCAACACCGGTGCGATGGCGAGCAGCCGCCTGTCTTCGGAGACGAGCTCGAAGAACTTCGAACGAAAGGCGACTCGACTCTCGAGCCACGCTTCGCGGAGCGTCGCGACGGCTTCGTTCGGGAGCTGGCCGAGTGCCTCGGCCAGCCGCGCGTGCAGCTCGGCCTCGGAGAACAGGCCCGCCAAAGGCTCCATCAGCGGCTTGCGCAGAAAGAAGTAGTTCTTGGGAAACTCGAAGTTGAAGAAGACGGCCTCGGCCTTCTCGAACTGGCTCGCGACCGGCAGCACGTAGTCCGCGAGGCGCGCCGTCTCGGTGAAGGCGACGTCGATCACCACGACGAGATCGAGAGCCGCGAGCGCCTCGCGCATGCGCGGGCCGTCCGCAATCGAATGCGCGGGATTGCCGCTCTCGACCAGCATCGCGCGGAAGCGCTTGGGGTGGTCCGTGAGGATCTCGTCGGGGACCACGTTGCAGGGCGTGAGGCCTCCGATGATCCTCGAGCCAGTCACGGGTGTCGTGCCGTTCTCTTCGCCGTTGAAGGCGAACGGGACGAGCGTAGTCGGCCGGTACTCCGCGCCCTTCTTGCCGAAGTTCCCGGTCAGAAGCACGAGCAGCTTGTGCAGGTACGAGACGAGCGTCGAGTGCACGTTCATCTGCACACCGAGGTCCTCGAAGGTGGCCATGCTCTCTGCCGCCGCGATGCGCCGCGCGGCCGCGCGCACTCGTTCCTCGGGCACGCCGCTCCTCGCCGCGAGTGCTGCGACGTCGAGCGACGTGAAGTGCGGCAGCACCTGCTCGAGGCCGTCGACGTGCCGTGCGAGCCAGTCTCGCTCGACCAGCTCCTCCTGCACGATCACGGCGATCATCGCCGCGAGCAGGAGCGTCACCGCCTGGTTTCACCTGAAGGTGGATATCGGCGATCTCAGCGGTCTCCGTGCGCCGGGGATCGATCACGATGAGGCAGCGCTTCGGATCCTTCGCGATCTCGCGCAGAGTGATGCGGGCGTGCGGAATGCCGTGCGAGAACCACGGGTTCTTGCCCAGGAACAGCCCCACCTCGCAGTGCTCGAAGTTGCCGCGCGAGAAGCCGCCGACCATCTTCCGCGCGAGCCAGAACTCGCCGGTCTTCTCCTGAGAGATCGCGTTCGCGGTGTGCACGGATCCGAGCAGCGCGCGCGTCGCTTGCCCGTACAGGGCGGGCAGGTGGTTGCCCTGTCCGCCGCCTCCGTAGTAGAAGATCGACTCGCCGCCGTGCTCATCGCGGATCGCCGCAAAGCGCGCCGCCACCTCGCGGATCGCCGTGTCCCAGTCGATCTCTTCGAACGTGCCATCCGCCCGACGCCGAAGCGGCTTGGTCAGTCGGTGCGGGCCGTTCTGGTAGAAGTCGAGACGCGAGGGCTTCTCACACGCATAGCCGCGCGACGCGGGATGCGCGTCGTCGCCGCGCACCTTCACCAACCGGCGCCCGTCATCGCCGCCGAGCTGAACCTCGATGCCGCAGTTGCACTCGCACAGGATGCAGGCGGTGGACTTCCACTCGGACATCGTCTCTCTCCCAGGGTTCCTCGGATCCTTGTAGATCATCTGGTTGCATTATGCAACCTATAGCCGTAGAGTACGCACGACCCTGACCTGCCGGGTTGAAGGAGGGCGCCATGTCGGATCGAGTTTGTCTCGTCGCCGGGGTTGGTCCGGGTACCGGTAGCGCGCTGGTGAGGCGCTTCGCGGAGGGCGGCTATCGAGTCGCGATGCTCGCGCGGACCGAGAGCCGGCTGCAGGACCTCGCAGAGAAGGTGCCTGGCGCGACCGCTTTCCCTTGCGACGTCGCGGACGAGGCGCAGGTCGCCGCGACGACGGCGCGCATCTCACGCGAGCTCGGTCCTGTGAACGTCCTCATCCACAACGCCGTGGGCGGCGCCTGGGGCGACTTCCAACAGATCGAACCCGCGGTGCTCCAAGGCAATTTCTCAGTCAACGTCATGGCTCTGTTGCACCTTGCCCGCGCCGTTGCTCCTGCCATGATCGACGCGGGCGCGGGCACGATCCTCGTCACGGGCAACACGTCCGCCT
The DNA here is from genome assembly GCA_016875225.1 of Deltaproteobacteria bacterium. NCBI lineage: Bacteria > Pseudomonadati > Myxococcota > Myxococcia > Deltaproteobacteria bacterium. Next base: position 8,327 of record VGRW01000036.1, on the reverse strand, counting down.
ACCGCGGCAAAGCCGCCTTCGCTGGCTTCGCGCCGACGAAGGCGGCTCAGCGCGTGCTCGCGGAGTCGATGGCTCGTGCCCTCGGGCCGAGAGGCGTCCACGTCGCCTATCTGGCGATCGACGCGGTGATCGACGTTCCGTGGGCGCGCGAGCGATTTCCCGACAAGCCTGACGACTTCTTCGCCAAGCCGAGCGCGATCGCCGAGGTTGCGTTCAGCCTTGCGCACCAAGACCGCTCGACCTGGGCGTTCGACGTGGTCGTCCGGCCCTTCTGCGAGCCGTGGTAGCCACGGGCGCTACGGCGCGGCCTCCCGATGCAACCAACAATCGCTAGATTCCGTGTTCGATGAGCCGCAAGCGCTTCGACCGGATGAACTGCGGGATCGCTCGGGCCTTGGAGGCGTTTGGCGATTGGTGGACCCTGCTGATCGTGCGCGACGCCTTCTTCGGCGCGCGCCGCTTCGGAGACTTCCAGCGCAGCCTAGGCATCGCAAAGAACATCCTCTCCGCACGGCTCGCGCACCTCGTCGAGCACGGCATCTTCGAGCGCGTCGACGTCGGCAGCGACGGCGAGCGCTTCGAGTATCGGCTGACCGCAAAGGGCGAGGCGCTGCTGACCGTGCTTACGGCGCTGCGCGAGTGGTCGGACGAGTGGGTCTTCGGCCGCGGCAACGAGCCCGTGATCGTGCGCGACCGCAAGACAGGCCGGCGCATCGCGAAGCTGCGCGTCACCGACGCGCAGGGGGCTCTGCTCACGCGCCGTGACTTGCGCACCGTCCCTGGCCCAGGCGCGTCGCCCGAGACGATTCGCATGCTCTCTCGCGACCGGATGCCGGACCGCTGATACCGCTCGCAGCTCTTCGACCCGCGAAACGAGGTAGGGGCAGACTCGGGTACCCGACACCGATCCACCCGTGGAAGCCGTCGTCGCGGTGTCCGCGACCGGACCCTGCGAATGACGACGCGGCGCGCACTCTCGTCTCAGGGACGAGCGGCGAGCTGCGCGATCTTCGCCAGGCTCTCGCGGTCGCCGATCGCGACCAGCAGGTCGCCGGAGAGGACCTGTGTGTTCTCGTCCGGCACCAGCTCGATTCGCGCGTCGCCGCGCTTCAGCCCGACGATGCGCAGGCGCGGCGCGCGACGTTCGAGCTCGCGCACGGTCTCGCCCGCGAGCGCGCAGCCGGGGGCGACGCGGACCTCCTCCAGATCGACCTCGTCGCCGTATCCCGGCCGCGCGATCTCCAGGAAGTCGACCACCGCTGGGCGCAGGATCGCGTTCGCCATCCGCCGGCCGCCCATGTGGTAGGCCGAGACCGCCTGGTGCGCTCCCGCCTGCTCCAGCCGACGCAGGGCGGTGTCGCTCTCGCCGCGGGCGTGGATGCGCAGACTCGGGTTCAGCTCGCGCGCGGAGAGCGTGATGAAGACGTTGTCGGAGTCGGAGCCGGTGCCGACGACGATCGCGCGGGCGCGCGCGATTCCCACGCGAATCAAGATGTCGTCGGATGCGGCGGACCCGAGCACGTAGGCGTAGCCCGACTCGCGAAGCGCCGTCTCCTTCGCCGGATCGCTCTCGACGATCACGAGCGGAACCCCGTTTCGCGCCACCTCCTCGGCGACCACCTGGCCGAGCCGTCCGTAGCCGCAGACGATCACGTGGTCGCGGAGCTCGGCGATCTTCTTGTCCATGGCTCTCCTCGAAAGCACCTCGCGCAGGCCGGTCTCGACCAGCGCCTGCGCGATCTGCGCGAACAGATAGGCGGCCGTGCTGGCCGCGCTCACGATCAACACGATCGTGAAGATCCGGCCCGCCGGCTGCAGCGGCTGCACCTCTCCGTAACCGACGGTCGCGATGGTGATCACCGTCATGTACAGCGCGTCGAGGAGGCCGAGCCCCTCGATCCACATGTAGCCGAGCGTCCCGAACGCGGTGAGCGAGAGCAGCCCGAGCACCGCGCGGATGATCGGGTGCAGCGCGCGGCTCATCCGAGCGAGACCCGCTCGAAGAGGCGCGGCACCACCGCGGTGAAGCCGAGCTCGCGCCGGATCGAAGCGGCGAGTGCCTCGGACGCGCTCGGCTCGCCGTGCGCGACGAAGACGGTCTGCGGCTCGCGCCCGAACGTGCGCAGCCAGGAGAGGATCTCGGCGGAATCGGCGTGCGCGGAGAAGCCGTCGAGCGTCTTCACCTCGGCGCGCACGCCGATGTAGCGGCCGTGGATCTTCACGGTGTTCGCGCCGGTCGCGAGCGAGCGCGCGCGCGTTCCCTCGGCCTGGAAGCCCACCAACAAGACGGTGTCGCGCGGCTCCGGCAAGCGCTGCGCCAGGTGGTGCAGCACGCGACCGCCGGTCGCCATTCCGCTCGCGGAGAGGATCACGCACGGAAAGCGGCAGGCGTTGATCGCGCGCGACTCGTCGGACGTCGCTGCGATGCGCAGGCTTCCCGGGTCGAACGGATCCTCGCCGCGCGCGATCAGCGCGCGCACGTCCGCGTCGAAGAGCTCCGTGTGCGCGCGGTAGATCTCGAGCCCGCGAAGCGCAAGCGGGCTGTCGACGAAGACAGGCACGTTCGGGATCTCGCCGGCGCGGATCAAGCCCCGCAGCGCGAAGAGCAGGCCGGGCGTGCGGTCGATCGCGAACGACGGCACGAGCACGGATCCGCCGCGCCTGAAGGTGCCCTTCAGCACCTTGGCCAACTCCGCGAGCACCTGCTCGCGCGGCGGATGGTTGCGGTCGCCGTAGGTCGACTCGACCACGATCGTGTCGGCGCCCTCGGGGTAGCCCTCGGGCGGGTAGTGGAGCGGCGGATCGACCCGGCCGAGATCGCCGGAGAAGACCGCCGTGTGCGGCCGCTTGCCGCCGATCGCGAGCTCGACCGTGGCGGAGCCGAGGATGTGGCCGGCGTTGCGCAGCCGCACCGAGAGCCCGGGCCCGAGCTCCACCTTCTGGTGTAGCGGCAGCGCCCGGAACAGCTTCTGCGTCGCGCGCGCGTCCTCCGTGTCGAAGAGCGGAAGCGCCGGGGTGTGCTTCGAGAAGCCCTTGCGGTTGGCGTACTCGGCGTCCTCTTCCTGAAGGTGCGCGGCGTCGGCGAGCATGATCTCGGCGAGGTCGATCGTCGCCGCCGTGGCGTAGATCGGCCCGCGAAAGCCGCCGCGCACCAGGCGCGGCAGATACCCGATGTGATCGATGTGCGCGTGCGTGACCACGACCGCGTCGATCGAATCGAGCGCCACGCCGAGCGGCTCCCAGTTGCGCAGGCGCAGCGCCTTCAGCCCCTGGAAGAGTCCGCAATCGACCAGCACCGAGCTTCCGCCCGCGCGCACCAGGAAGCGGCTGCCGGTGACCGTGCCGACCGCGCCCAGGAACGAGAGGCTCGCGATCACGTGCGCGCCGCCCCGGGCGCGCGCGGCTCGCCGAGCACGAGCCCGGCCTGCAGCAGCCCGAGCAGGCGCTCGCGCGTGAGCGCGCCGACCAGCCGCCCGGACTCGAGCACCGGAAGCTGGTTCACGTTCGCGGCCGCCAGCCGCTGCATTCCGACCAGCGCGGTGTCGCCAGGCGAGACCGACGTCGCGCGCTCGGCCGGGAGCATCACGGCTCCGACCGCCGTCTCCGCGCGCCGCTCCGGCGGGACTCCCGCGAGCTCGCGAAGCGTGGCGATCCCGAGCAGGCGATCGCTGGAGGGATCGACCACCCAGAGCGTGCGCAGGCCCGAGCGCAGGATCTGCGCCGAGAGCAGCGCCGCGACCCCGTCGTCGGCCGACACGGTCGCGTGTCGGACCGGCTCGAGCACGTCGCGGACCCGAACCGCCCCGAGGATCCGCTCGACCTCGATCGCGCCCACCGCGCTTCGCGACGCGGAGAACAGGAACCAGCCCAGGAAGACCAGCCAGAGCCCGCCGAAGAGATCGCGCGCCGCGAAGACCAAGCCGACGCCGCCGAGCATGAGCAGCCCGGCGATCGCCACGCCCGCGCCCGACGCGATCCGGGTCGCGCGCGCGAAACTTCCGGTCGCGGCCCAGACCACGCCGCGGAGCACGCGCCCGCCATCGAGCGGAAAGCCCGGCGCCAGATTGAACACCGCGAGCGTCAGGTTCACCCGTCCCAGAAAGAGCAGCCCATCGCGCGAGAGGGTCGACTCGCCGGCGGCCCCCCCGAGCCACCAGAACAGCCCGCCGAGCGCGAAGCTCATGGCGGGTCCGGCGAGCGCGATCGCGATCTCGTGCAGGGGCTTTCGCGGCTCGCTCTCGAGCTGCGCGACCCCGCCGAACAGGAAGAGCGTGATCGAGCGGACGCGGATGCCGAGCGCCTGCGCCACCAGGCTGTGCCCGAGCTCGTGCAGCACGATCGAGGCGAAGAACGCGATCGCCACCAGGGCCGCGGCCAGCCACCGCGCGGCCGGGCTCGGCTGCGCGGCGGACTCCGCGAGCTGGGTCGAGACGGACATGGTGATCAGCAGGAAGATCAGCAGCCAGCTCTGGTCGATCGCGATGTCGATCCCCGAGACGCGACCGATCCGCCACGAGCTCCCGCCCATGATCCCGCGCGAGCGCATCGAGGCACCTCCTGCTGGCACAGACTTCCTCCCGGCGGGACGATTCGCCACGAATCCCGCCTTCGCGCGACACCGCGTCGCAGATCGCAAGAGTCATTCCCGCTCGATGCCGGCCCGTGGCTGGCACGCGCGATGCTATCGAGTACAGCGAACAGGCAAGGAGAACCAGGGATGGCGGAGAACCGACGCGCCTTCGAGGACGAGATCGAGACGCTGAAGACCCTGCGCGACGAGCTGCGCGTGCAGCTCAATCTAGCCGGCAAGGAGGCCCGCGACCGCTTCGCCGCGGCCGAGGCGAGCTGGCAGAAGCTCGAGGGGCGGCTGGAGCAGGTGGGCAGGGAATCGAAGGGCGCGCTCCGCGACGTGGGCGAGGCGGCCCGGAACCTGGCCGACGAGATCAAAGAGGCGTACCGCCACATTCGCAAGCTACTCTGATCGGGTGTCGCGGGGAAAGCGCCGTCGCAATCGCCTGAGCTCCCCGCTTCGCCGCCACGGCCTGGTTCCGCGCCCGGCGGCGATCGCCGAGCTGATGCGGGACCGCAGCCTGCGCTTCACCGAGGGCAACCGGGTCGATCTCTACGAGACCGGCCGCGCTGGATTGGCCGCGATGCTCGCGGCCATCTGCACGGCGCGTCTGCGGATCCATCTCGAGACCTACATCCTGCGCGCCGACGCGATCGGCCGGAGCTTCCTCGCCGAGCTCACGGAGCGCGCCCGCGCGGGCGTCGAGGTCCGCGTGCTCTACGACGGCTTCGGCTCCTTCGGCCTCGACGAGCGCGAGCTCGACGCTCTGCGCGCCGCGGGCGGCGACGTGGTCGCGTTCAACCCGCTCGCGCGCATCTGGCCGCGCTTCGCTCCGCGCCGCCGCGATCACCGCAAGATCCTCGTCGTCGATGGCGCGGTCGCGTTCACCGGCGGGCTGAACATCGGCGACGAGTACGTCCACGGGCTCTCGGGAGTCGGCAGTGCAGGCGGTTGGCGAGACGCCCACGTCCGCGTCGAAGGCCCGTGCGTGCGCGATCTGGAGGCCGTCTTCCTCGAAAGCTGGTTCCGCGCCGACGGCCCGGCGCTCGCCTGGCACGCGCTGCTCGAGGGCGAACGGCCGCGCGCGGGCGACGTGCGCTGCGCGGTGCTCTCGGACGGCCCCGCGCACCGGCGGCGGCGCACGCGCGATCTGCTCGTCTCTGCGCTTCGCGGCGCGCGCGACGAGGTTCGTCTCGTCTCTCCCTACTTCGCGCCGGGCCGCAACGTGCTCGAGGTGATCGCCGAGGCGAGCGCGCGGGGCGTGCGGGTCTCCTTGCTGCTCGCGGGCGACCGCACGGATCACCCGTCGCTCCGGCGCGCCTCGCGCGCGGTGCTGCCGAAGCTGCTCGAAGCCGGCGTTCGCGTGCACGAGTACGACGCCGAGATGATGCACGCGAAGCTCGCCTGCTTCGACCAGAGCTGGGCGATCGTCGGCAGCTCGAACCTGGATCGGCAGAGCTTCGAGCACAGCTACGAGGTGAACCTGGTGCTGGACGACCCGGGCCTCGCCAAACGCCTTCGCGAGCAGATCGACGCCGACATCTCGCGGGCACGCGCCATCGACCTTGATGCGCTCTCGCGCCGCGGCGTCTTCGAGCGGCTGGTCGATCGCGTGGCCGCGATCCTGCTTCGCTGGGTCTGAGTGAGAGCGGGCACGTCGTTTGCTATCGATGGAGTCACGACTGCAAGGGGAGACACGGATGGGCTCGCGCACGATCGGGATCGCCGTCGCCGCATTTCTGGCGCTCGGCTCGCAGCTGGCTCTTGCTGGCCCGCCGTCCGCCGAGGTCGCCGCCGCGTGCTCGCGGGTCAGCCCGAGCATGCAGAGCGCGGTGCTCGAAGCGGTCATCTACGGCGGCGGGCCGCTCGCCGTCGACGTCGCGGGCTGGATGTGCGGCCGCGCGCGCTCGGGGCCGTTCGTGCGGATCATCATGCTCCGCTACCCGACGCATGACGAAGAGGGCCGGCCGACCGGCGGCGGCGAGCTCGTGCCGGTCGTCTTCGAGGACGGGCGGCTGGTGGCGCACGGCTGGAGCCTGCTCGAGGAGCAGCCCGATCGCTACGGCGTGGTGCTGCCGACGCAGCGCGATCCCTGGCGCGTGCCCGACGGCTGGGCGCTTCTGAAGGCGGAACGAGAGCTCGCCTAGACCAGCCGGCGCCGCACCTCGGCGACCGCGTCGATCGCGCGCTCGTCGCTCTCGGCGATGCACATCACGTTGAACTCGCGGCAGCCGGCGTCGACGTACGGCGCCAGGAAGTCGGCGATCTCGGCGGCGCTTCCCGCGGGGCTGTAGCGCTCGAAGCGCGCGAAGGGCGTGCGGTACATGTCCTCCATCGCCGCGGCCAGACGCGCGCGCGCGAGGTCGCGGTCCGGATCGCAGGCGGTCCAGACCTGCAGGCCGTGGTGCCAGTCGACGGGGCCGCGACCGGCAGCGGCTGCGATCGCCGCCGTCTCGCGCACGACTTCCGCGTAGCGCTTCGGCGAGCACCAGACCCCGAGCCAGCCGTCGCCGAAGCGGCCCGCACGGCGCACGGCCGCGTCCGAACGCCCGCCGATCGTGATCGGCACCGGCCGCCGAGCCGCGGGCAGGATCCGCGCCGCGTCGAAGTCGAAGAACTCGCCGTGGTGGGTCACGAGCTCACCGGCCAGCAAGGGACGCAGGACCGAGAGCGACTCGTCCGTGCGTCGCCCGCGCGTCTTCGGATCGACGCCGCAGATCTCGACCTCGTGGCGATCCTCGCCGCCGACGCCCACGCCGAGGATCAGCCGGCCGGGCGCCGACTCGGCCAGGCTCGCGAGCTGGCGCGCGACCGGAAGCGGATGCCGCAGCGCGAGCAGGTACACCCCGACGTACACGCGCAGCGACGGGTGCGAAGCGAGCAGCGTGGCGGCGTCCACGAGGCCGTCCATTCCGCGTCCGTCGAAGAAGCTCACGTGGTCGGCCACGAAGAGGTGATCGAGGCCCGCGTCGGCCGCGCGCGCGAGCAGCGACCGCCGCTCGTCCACCGGGCTGCGCAGCATGCGAGGGCTGCCTAGCGTGCCGATGCGCAGCTCCGTCACCGTCCCTCCAGATCCGCCGCCAATCTACACGAGCCCCGATTGACCCCGCGCGATCCGCTCTGTTAGTAAATACTTACTAATGCCTGCCCTGCCCCCCGAACTCGACGCCCCGCGCTCGCGCCCGAACTCGGGCGAGCGCCGCGGGCAGATCCTGCGCGAGGCCGCGCGCTGCTTCAGCAACTGCGGCTTCCGCGGCACCACCACTCGCGACGTCGCGGCGGCGGTCGGGATCACGGAGGCCGCGCTCTATCGCCACTTCCCGAGCAAGGAGGCGATCTACGTGGCGCTGCTCGACGAGCGCATGGCGCTGCCCGAGGCGATCGAGGCGCTCGAGCCGTTCGCGCGCGCGGGCGACGACGAGCAGGTCTTCATGCGGCTGGCGCGCGGGATCCTGGAGACGGTCGAGGCGGATCCGTCGTTCCTTCGGCTCCTGCTCTACTCGGCGCTCGAGGGGCACGAGCTCTCGCAGCCGTTCTACCAGGCGCGGATGCGCCGGCTTCGCGAGTTCCTTTCCCGGTACATCGCGCGGCGCGCGCGCGAGGGTGCGTTTCGCGGGCACGACCCGGTCCTCGCGGCGCGCGCGTTCCTGGGCATGGTCGTCGACCACCTGATCATCCGGCAGGTCTTCAACCAGCGCGACGCGTACCCGCAGTCGCCCGAGCAGGTGGCCCAGACCTACACGGCGATCTTTCTGGA
>VGRW01000035.1 GCA_016875225.1 Deltaproteobacteria bacterium | reverse complement strand
AGACGATCAACGGTCTCTACAAGACCGAGGTCATTCGGCGCAACGGTCCGTGGAGGAACATCGAACAGGTCGAGTTCGCGACACTGGAGTGGGTCGACTGGTGGAATAACCGTCGGCTGCTCAGCTCAATCGGGGACATCCCGCCCGTCGAGCTCGAGGCGAAGTACTATGCGGGACGAGAAGAAGCTCCGGTCATGGAGGCCGGACTCAACTAATCGAGTCTCCGGGGAACCCGGGGTGGTTCACCGAGCTCGCGCGCGTAGCCCGGAGTGAGCACCGAGTCCGATGCGCCCGTGTCGAGCAGGAGCCGGAACGGGCGCTTGCCTTCGGGCGCAAGGTCGATGAAGACGCGGTTCGTCTCCGAGTGAGTCAGGAACGGAACCTCGCCGACCAAGGCATCGGCCGGGGGCTCCGCCTGCGCGCTCGCACTCGCCGCGGCAAGACACGCGAGCGCGAGAGTCAGGGTCACGAGGCAGCGGCGCTTCATCCGCACGAGCTTACGCGATGCTCGCGGGAAGGGGTCGCTTTTTTCCGGCTTACCTCCGAGTCGAGTGGCCGATGCGCAGCAGGTGGCCGTTCGGATCGCGGATGCTGAACTCGCGCATGCCCCAGGGCTTGGACGAGATGGGCTCTTCGATCGGGACGTCGTGCTCGCGGCAGACGGCGTAGACGAAGTCGGCATCGTCGACGAGTACGCAGCAGGTCGCGGGGGGGCGCGGCTCGGGGGTCTTCGCGAAGAAGAGCTCGGCGCCGTTCGCGCGCACGGCGCCGAAGCCGTCGCCGCGGGTCCAGGCGATCTCGAGGCCCAGCATGTCGCGGTACCAGGTCTGGGTCGCGGCGACGTCCGCGACCGGGAGCTGGGGAATCACCGTGCGCCACATGGGTTCGGTATCGGCCGATCGCGCGCGCGGGCTAGAGCGCGCCGGGCGGAACCGCGATCCGTGTCGGCACGCCCTGCCGCTCGATCAGGACTTCTCCGCCAGCGCTCGGGTCGAGCGCGCGCAGCGCGTCGAACGCGCGCGAGCCCTGGGCGAGCTTCACGCCCGCGACCGAGACCACCACGTCGCCGCTGCGCAGGCCGATGCGCTCGAGCGCGCTGTCGGGGCGCACGTCCAGCAGCGCCAATCCATGCAGCGCTCCGCTCGCGTCCTGCACCGGCGCGTAGCGCGCCTGGCCCGAGAGCGACGCGAGCAGCGCGTCCGGGCTCGCGGGTTCGGATGCGGAGCGACCCGGCTGCCGCGCGTCGCGGGCGGACACAGCTCGCGCGCGTGCGTGTGGCACGGCGCGCCGGAGCATCGGTTCGCGCTCGTCGCGCGAATCCGCGCTCGCGCCGGACTCGGGCGCCCAGACGGCGGCGCTCGCTCGGCCGCTCGCGGAGGGCGCGACCCGGCCCGAGAGCGCGAGCACCACGCCGTCCTTGTGGATCTCCCGCAACTGCGCTCCGCCGACGTCGTCACCCGCGCGAAGCACAGAGGCCTTGCCCGCGCTCTCGATCACCGCGATCGAGCGCTCGGGCTGCGCGGCGACGACCGTGCCGACTAGGTGCAGGGGAAGCGTGGTCTCGGGCAGCGCCGGATCCGCGACCGCGCGCGAGGCGCAGAGCAGCGCGGCGACCAGCGCGAGCGCGAGCTCACGCGCCATCGCTGGGATCCTTCCCGAGAGCGTCGACGAGCGAGTCGACCGTGATCAGCTCGGGCAGCTCCCGCGGCGAGTCGGGCGCGGACGGGAACCAGAGCACGTAGAGCGGAACGCCGGCGCGGCCGAAGCGCGCGAGCTCCAGGCGGATCGCCTCGTCGCGACGCGTCCAGTCCGCCTTCAACACCGCAAAGCGTCGGCGCGCGAGCGCGGCCTTCACCCGCTCGCTCGCCAGCACGAGTCGCTCGTTCGCCTTGCAGGTGAGACACCAGTCGGCGGTGAACTCGACGAAGACCGGGCGGCCGTCGCGAAGCTCCGTCGCCACCGCCTCGGGCGAGTAGGACGACGGACCGGCGGCCGCACGCTCCTGGGACAGCGGGCGAAGCCCGACCGGCGCAAGCAGCGCCACGCAAGCCGCCAGAGCGAGCCCGCGGCCGCCGCGCTCGGACTGCTGCAGCGCGCCGAAGACCCACGCCGCGAACGCCAGCGCCACCATGCAGCCCAGCGCCGCCGCGAGCGCGTCGACTCCCGAGAGGCGGCCGAAGATCCAGAGCAGCCAGGCGGCGCTCGAAAGCAGCGCAAAGCCGAGCACCACGCGAAGCCGCGCCATCCACGCGCCGGAGCGCGGCAGGAAGCGCGCGAGCCCGGGAGCCAGCGCCACGAGCGCGAGCGGAAGCGCGAGCCCGATCCCGAGCGCGGCGAAGATCGCGAGTGTCTCGGGCGCGCGGCTCGCGAACGCGACGCCGACGGCGGTGCCGAGAAACGGCGCCGAGCACGGCGTGGCGAGCGCCACGGCGAGCAGGCCATCCAGGAACGAGCGGCTCGCGCCCGCCGCGCCCGCGCCGACGCTCGCAAGACCCGCCGGCGCGGCGACTTCGAAGACGCCGAAGAGGTTCAGCGCCAGCACGACCAGGAGCCCCGCGACCGCGAGCGGGTAGGCGGGCTCCTGGAACTGGAAGCCCCAGCCGACCGCGGTGCCGCCCGCGCGAAGCGCGATCACCACGAGCGCCAGCGCGAGCATCGAGACCAGAACACCTGCGACGTAGCCCGCCCCGTGCGCGAGAACTTCGCGCCGGCCGCGACCCGCGAGATCGGCGAGCGCGAAGGCCTTGAGCGCGAGCACCGGCAGCACGCACGGCATCAGGTTGAGCAGGAGACCCCCGAGCAGCGCGAGCGCGAGCACGCGCGGAAACGGCAGGCCTGCCTGCGCAGCGCCACCGAGCGCCGGCGCGAGATCGCGCGAGAGCGCGAGGGTTCCCGGGACGCAGACGTTGCTGCAGGCCAGGAAGCGCACGTCGACTCGCGCCATTCTCGCGCCGTCGCGCCAGGGTCCGAGCGCGACCGGGCTCGAGAGAACCACGCGGCCGGCGTAGCCGAAGCTCGTGACGCCGGCCTCGGCGTCGGCGAACGGCTCGGGGTCTGGGTACTCGGTCGGCCCGACGCTTCCGCCGTCGATCTTCCAGTCGAGCCTCGTCGGCAGGCCGACGTCCCCGACCTCTTCACCGTAGATGTGCCAGCCCGGATCGATCTCGAGCCGCACGCCCAAACGCGGCGAAGCGCCGCTCTCGAACTCGATCTCGCCGCGAACCGGAAGCGGCTCGGGTGCGGCGCGGCCGGCCGCGGGTGTCGTGCACACCAGCGCCAATGCCGCCCCGCCGAGCCACCGCTTCGTTCCCATCTAGAAGAGCTTCGGCGCGCGGCGCGCTCCGGGCTGTGATTCACGACCCGGAAGCGGAGCGGCAACTCGCCCCCGGAGGTGCCCGAGCCGCGAGTGATTGGTACCCTCGCGCCCGGTCTTCCGGGGGAGTCTCGTTGCCCGCAATCGAACCCGTTCCGCCCACCGAGCTCGCCGAGCGGCGGCGCGCGCTCCAGAGCCAGCTCGGCGAGGGCGTGGCGCTCGTTCCCGGCGGGCGTTCGCGCACGCGGTCGCACGACACGGACTACGTGTTCCGGCAGGACTCGGACCTCTGGTATCTGACGGGCTTCGAGCAGGCCGAGGCGGTCGCGGTGCTCTCCAAGGACCGCTTCGTCTTCTTCGTGCAGCCGCGCGATCCGCTGCTCGAGACCTGGAACGGGCGTCGGCCGGGGGTCGAGGGCGCGGTCGCGAGCTTCGGCGCGGACGAGGCGTACCCGATCGGCGAGCTCGCCGCGCGGCTTCCGGGTCTGATCGAGAACCGCCCGCGGCTGTACCACACGTTCGGACACGACCGCGAGCTCGACGAGCGCGTGATCGCGGCGCTCGCGGACGTGCGCGGGCGCGCGCGCCGCGGCGTGTCGGCGCCGTCGGAGGTGATCTCGCCGCACGATCGGATCCACGAGATGCGGCTGCGCAAGTCGCCGCGCGAGCTCGCGCTGATGCGCGCCGCAGCGGTGATCTCGCGCGAGGCGCACCAGGCGGCCGCGCGGCTCGCGCAGCCCGGCGCGCGCGAGTACGAGCTCGAGGCCGCGCTGCTGCACGTGTTCCGAAGGCGCGGCGGCTCGGGTCCGGCGTACAGCCCGATCGTCGGCTCGGGCGAGAACGCGACCGTGCTGCACTACGTCGAGAACCGCGACGCGCTTCGCGAGGGAGAGCTGGTGCTGATCGACGCGGGCGTGGAGCTGCACGGCTACGCCTCCGACGTGACGCGCACATACCCGGTCGGCGGCCGGTTCAGCGGCGCGGCGCGCGACGTGTACCAGGCGGTGCTCTCCGCGCAGGCCGCGGCGTTCGCCGCGATCGCGCCCGGAGTCACGCTGCCGCAGATGCACGCCGCGGCCCTGCGCGAGCTGGTGGTCGGCCTGGTCGCGCTCGGCGCGCTCTCGGGCGACGTCGACGAGCTGATCCAGACCGAGGCCTACAAGCCCTTCTACATGCACACGACCGGACACCTGCTCGGCCTCGACGTGCACGACGTGGGCCGCACCTTCGTCGACGGCAAGCCGCGCGCGCTCGAGCCGGGCATCTGCTTCACGATCGAGCCCGGGCTGTACTTCAGCCGGACCGAGCCGAAGACGCCCGAGCACCTGCGCGGGATCGGCGTGCGAATCGAGGACGACGTGGTCCTTTCCGAGAGCGGATTCGAGAACCTGACCGCCGCGATCCCGAAAGAGATCGCGGACGTCGAAGCATGGATGAGGAGCTAGGCGAGTTCATGGCGGACGCGAATTCCATCGAGACGACCCTGAAGGAGAAGCGCCGCTTCAAGCCCGACCCGGCCTTCGCAAAGCGCGCGAACGTCCCCGGGCAGGCCGCCTACAAGAAGCTGGTGCGCGAGGCCGAGAAGACCCCCGAGAAGTTCTGGGCGCGGATGGCCAAGCAGCACGTGTCGTGGTTCTCGCCCTGGAAGAAGACGCTGGAGTGGAAGCCGCCGTTCGCGAAGTGGTTCATCGGCGGCAAGACCAACGTCAGCTACAACTGCCTCGACCGGCATCTGGAAGGCCCGAACGCCTGGCGGCGCAACAAGGCCGCGATCATCTGGGAGGGCGAGCCCGGCGACAGCCGCACGCTCACCTACGGCGATCTGCACCGCGAGGTGTGCAAGTTCGCCAACGTGCTGCTCGCGCGCGGCATCGAGAAGGGCGACCGGGTGGTGCTGTACATGCCGCTGGTGCCGGAGCTCGCGATCGCGATGCTCGCCTGCGCGCGGATCGGCGCGATCCACTCGATCATCTTCGGCGGCTTCTCGGCCGACTCGGTGCGCGACCGGATCAACGACGCCGAGGCGCGCCTGGTGGTGACCGCCGACGGCGGATGGCGCCGCGGCCAGATCGTGCCGCTGAAGTCGCTGGTCGACGAGGCGCTCGCGGGCACGCGCACCGTCGAGGGCGTGATCGTGCTGCGCCGCACCGGCCAGGACATCCTGATGAAGGAGGGCCGCGACGCCTGGTGGCACGACGAGATGGCCGAGGCCGCGGCCGAGTGCAAGCCGGCCAAGCTCGACGCCGAGACGCCTCTCTTCATCCTGTACACCAGCGGCTCGACCGGGAAGCCCAAGGGCGTGCTGCACACGACCGGCGGCTACCTGACCCACGTGACGGCCACCGCGAAGTACATCTTCGACCTGAAGGAAGACGACACCTACTGGTGTACGGCCGACATCGGCTGGATCACCGGGCACTCGTACGTCGTCTACGGGCCGCTCGCCAACGGCGCGACCACGGTCATGTACGAGGGCGCGCCGAACTGGCCCGACGTCGAGCGCTTCTGGCGCATCATCGACAAGTACCGTGTCACGATCTTCTACACCGCGCCGACGGCGATCCGCACCTTCATGCGCTGGGGGGACGTGCACCCCAAGAAGTACTCGCTCGCGAGCCTGCGCCTGCTCGGCACGGTCGGCGAGCCGATCAATCCCGAGGCGTGGATGTGGTACCGGCGCACGATCGGCAAGAACCGCTGCCCGATCGTCGACACCTGGTGGCAGACGGAGACCGGCGGGATCCTGATCTCGCCGATCCCGGGCGCGGTGACGACCATGCCGGGCTCCGCGACGCTGCCGTTCCCGGGAATCTCGGCCGAGGTCTGGAACGAGGCGGGCGAGCCGGTCGGCGCGAACGAGGGCGGCTTCCTGGTGCTGACCAGGCCCTGGCCGGGGATGCTGCGCGGGATCTGGGGCGACTCGGCGCGCTTCCGCGAGCAGTACTTCTCGAAGTACCCGAACACCTACTTCACCGGCGACGGCGCGCGGCGCGACAAGGACGGCTACTTCTGGATCGTCGGGCGCGTGGACGACGTGATGAACGTGGCCGGGCACCGGCTCTCGACGATGGAGGTCGAGAGCGCGCTGGTCTCGCACCCCAAGGTCGCCGAGGCCGCGGTGGTGGGCCGGGCCGACGAGATCAAGGGCACCGCGGTGGTCTGCTTCGTGACACTGAAGAGTGGCACCACGGTCGAGCCGGGCCTCGTCGCAGAGCTCAAGAACTGGGTGGCCAAGGAGATCGGCCCGATCGCGCGCCCCGACGACGTGCGCTTCGCCGACGCGCTGCCCAAGACGCGCTCCGGGAAGATCATGCGCCGGCTGCTGCGCGACGTCGCGGCCGGCCGCGAGACGGCCGGCGACACGACCACGCTCGAGGATCTGTCGGTGCTCGCGCGGCTGCGCGCGTCCGACGAGGAATGACGACCCCGCTCTCGCGGGGATCAGGAGGGATCTGAATGCGAGTCGTCCGACTCATCGTGCTTCTGCTGCTCTTCGCGGGCGGCTATCTGGTGTACACGCGCGTGGAGCGCACGCCACCGGTGATCGCGACGCGCACTGCTTCAGCCTTCGCCGGCGCGAGCTACGAGCACGAGTTCCGCCTCTCGGACGAGGGCATGGGCCTGCGCTCCGCGAAGGTCACGCTTCGCGTGGGCGGAGAGGAATGGGGCCTCGCGGAAGAAGCGTACCCGGGCAACCCCGTCCTGGGCGCGAGCCTGGACATCGAGCGGCCGATCAAGGTCGTGGTGAACGCGAAGGAGCTCGGCATCGCCGACGGGCCGGCCACGCTGATCGTCGAGGCGAGCGACTACTCCTGGATGGGCAACAAGAGCGATCCCTCGATCCCGCTCACGATCGACACCCAGCCACCGCGCGCGTCGCTCCTCACCGGGCTCACCTACGTGCGAAAAGGCGGCTCGGAGCTCGCGATCTACACCGTCGAGGAGGGCGTCGAGAAGAGCGGCATCGCCGTGGGCGAGCGCTTCTTCCCCGGCTTCGTCGATTCGCGGGACAAGAAGCGGCGCCTCGCCTTCTACGCGATCCCGTCCGACGCAGCCGACGGCGCGAAGCCGATCCTCGTCGCGCAGGACCGCGCGGGAAACGAGACCCGGATCGCGCTGGTCGCGAACGTGATGGAGCGCGGCTTCCCGGAGGACACGATCACGCTCTCGGACTCGTTCATGCAGAGCAAGGTGGCCGAGCTGCTCGGCTCGTTCAGGGGCACGCCGCTCGAGGGCTATCTGAAGATCAACCGCGAGATGCGCCAGGAGAACGGCGAGAAGCTGGTCGAGATCACCTCGAGCTCCAGCCCGGATCGGATCTGGTCCGGCGCGTTCGCGCAGATGCCGAACGCGCACGCGGGAGCGAAGTTCGCCGAGCGACGCAACTACGTGTACAACGGCGAGGTCGTCGATCAGCAGACCCACATGGGCTACGACTTCGCCTCGACCTCGCACGACGCGATTCCGGCCGCGAACGACGGCGTGGTCGTCTTCGCGGGGCCGCTCGGCATCTACGGCAACACGGTGATCGTCGATCACGGGCTCGGGCTGTTCAGCCTGTACGGGCACCTCTCCGAGATCTCGGCAGAGAAGGGCCGCCCGGTGGCGAAGGGCGAGTCCCTGGGCAAGAGCGGCACCACGGGGCTCGCAGGCGGCGACCACCTGCACTTCGCGATGATCCTCGGCGGGCACTTCGTGGACCCGCTGGAGTGGTTCGACCCGAAGTGGATCGCCGAGCACATCGAGGGCAAGCTCGAGGCCGCAGCCGCCGTGCCCTGAGGCGCGCCATGGCCGCCGAGATCGAGCGCGCCCGGCGCGACACCATTCGGCGACGGCTGATCGACTGGTACCGGGTCGCGCGCCGGGACCTGCCCTGGCGGCGCAGCTCCGACCCGTACCGGATCTGGCTCTCCGAGACGATGCTGCAGCAGACGCGCGTCGAGACGGCGATCCCGTACTACGAGCGCTTCCTCGCGGCGTTTCCGGATCTGGCCGCGCTCGCGTCCGCCGACGAGGAGGACGTGCTGCGCCTCTGGGCGGGGCTCGGCTACTACGCGCGCGCGCGGAACCTGCGCCGCGCCGCACAGGCGGTGGTGCGCGAGCACGGCGGCCGTGTTCCGCGCTCCGCAGAGGCGCTGGCGGCGCTGCCCGGCGTCGGCCCCTACACCGCGGGCGCGCTGCGCAGCATCGCCTTCAAGGAGCCCGCGGCGATCGTCGACGGAAACGTGCGCCGCGTGCTCGCTCGCCTGTTCGCGCGCGAGAAGATCGCCGACGCCGAAGCGTGGCGGCTCGCACGCGAGCTCGTGCCCGAGCGCGACCCCGACCTGTGGAACCAGGCGCTGATGGAGCTCGGCGCGACCGTCTGCACGCCGCGACAGCCGCGTTGCCCCGCTTGCCCGCTCGGGTCGCTCTGCCAGGCGGTTTCGACCGGCCGGCCCGAGGCGTTTCCCGCCCCGAAGCCGAAGGCCCGGCCGCGCGAGCAGCGGGCGCTTGCGGGCGTGCTGCTCCGGCGCGGGCGCGTGCTGCTTCTGCGCCGCCCCCCGCGCGGTCTCCTCGGCGGTCTCTGGGAGCTGCCGAACGTCGCCGATTCGCCGGCTAGCGCGCTGGTCGAGCTGGTGCGCGAGCGCGCGGGGATCGCGGTCGCGCCCGGCGCCGCCCTCGGAAGCGTCCGGCACGCGTTCAGCCACATCGATCTCCGGCTCGAGCTCGTCGCGCTGGAAGACCGCGGCGGACGGCTCGCGACCCGCGCGCGCGCGGACGCGAAGCTCTGCGGAAAGGCCGACGCGGCGCGGCTTCCGCTCTCGGCGCTGATGAAGAAAGTCCTGGCGCTCTCGCGTCCATCCTGGTGAGCTTCTCGAGGGGGCCCCATGAAGCAGCGCGGCGACGACCACGACGACGACGCGGAGTTCGCGGAGGCGATGGAAGGAGTCCGCAAGCTCTCGAGCGAGCAGCGCGGGCCGCAGATCTGCTACCGAAAGCCCGTGCCGATCTCCGACCGCGAGCGCGAGGTCATGCGCGAGCTCGACGCGCTGGTGAACGGCGAGACGCCGTTCGATCTGCGCGAATCCGAGGAGCTCTCGCAGGGCTCGGTTCCCGGCCTCGACCCGCGGGTGCTGCGGCGGCTGCGCCGGGGCGAGTTCACGCTGCAGGCCGACCTCGACCTGCACGGCTGCGACGCAAAGACCGCGCGCGCCCTGGTCGAGGGCTTCATCGTCGAGTCGCACGCCCGGGGACTTCGCTGCGTGCGGATCGTGCACGGACGCGGCAACCGCTCGCGAAACGGCGAGGCGGTGCTGAAGCCGAGCCTGCCGCGCTGGCTCGCGCGCGGGCCGGCGCGCCAGATCGTGCTGGCCTGGGCGTCCGCGCGGCAGGCCGACGGCGGCCTCGGCGCGAGCTGCGTCCTGCTGCGCAAGGGGCCCGGCGCGCCGAAGCGGCGCCCCTTATGATCCCGAGGTGAGCTCGAGCTTCGGACAGATCTTCCGGATCCAGACCTTCGGCGAGTCGCACGGCGGCGCGGTCGGGGTGGTGATCGACGGCTGCCCCGCGCAGCTTCCGCTCGACGTGGCCGAGATCCAGCTCGAGCTCGACCGGCGCCGGCCCGGCCAGAGCCGGCTCACCACGCCCCGCCAGGAGGCCGACCGCGCGGAGATCCTGTCGGGCGTGTTCGAGGGCCGGACGCTGGGCACGCCCATTCTCGTGCTCGTGCACAACGAGGACGCGCGACCGGAGGCCTACGAGGCGATGCGCGACGTGTACCGGCCCTCGCACGCCGACTACACCTACGAGGCGAAGTACGGCATCCGCAACTGGCAGGGCGGCGGACGCGCGAGCGCGCGGGAGACGATCGGGCGCGTCGCCGCGGGCGCGATCGCGCGCAAGCTGCTGCGCGCGAACGGCTTCGGCGAGATCGTCGCGTTCGTCTCGCAGGTGCACGCGGTCGAGGCGAAGTGCGACCTGCTCGCCGTGACGCGCGAGCAGGTCGAGGCGTCGATCACGCGCTGCCCGGACCCGGCGGCGGCCGAGGAGATGACCCGCCGCATCGACGACGCGCGGCGCGCGGGTGACTCGCTCGGCGGGGTGGTGACCTGCGTCGCGCACGGCGTTCCCGCGGGGCTCGGCGAGCCTGTCTTCGAGAAGCTCGACGCCGAGCTCGCGCGCGCGATGCTGTCGCTTCCCGCCTGCAAGGGTTTCGAGATCGGCTCGGGCTTCGCCGGCGCGCGGATGACCGGCAGCGAGCACAACGACGCGTTCGTCTCGAGCGGCGGTCGTGTGGCCACGCGCACCAACCGCTCGGGCGGCGTGCAGGGGGGAATCTCGAACGGCGAGCCGATCGTGATTCGCGCGGCGTTCAAGCCGACCGCGACGATCCGCAAGGAGCAGGCGACCGTGAACCGCGCGCTCGAGCCCGTCACGCTCGAGGCGCAGGGGCGGCACGACCCGTGCGTGCTGCCGCGCGCGGTGCCGATCGTCGAGGCGATGGTCGCGCTGGTGCTCTGCGACCACTTCCTGCGCCAGCGGGCGACGGCGCCGCCAGCCGGCGGCTTCAGCGGGTAGCGCGCCCGGCCGATGGCCGGGCCATGCTCTTCGACGGGCTCGCGCTCGGCGTTCTCGCCGTCTTCACCGCGCTCGGCGCGTGGCGCGGCTGGCTCGCCGGCCTGCTCCGCGTGGCGACGCTCTTCGCGGCCTACGCGGCGGGGATCGGCGCGGCGGCCGAGCTCGCGTCGCTCGTCGCGCTCCTGGCCGGGATCTCGCGGCTCGCGTCCGGGGCGATCGTCGCAAGCGCCGCGTTCCTGTTCGTGTACGTGGCCGGGAGCGTCGCGTCGATGCTCGCGATCCGCGCCGAGCGCGCGCGCCGCGGCGAGCTGCCCAGGGGCGGCTTCGACCGGCTCGGGGGGGCCTTCTTCGGCGCGGGCCAGGCCGCTCTCGCACTGCTTCTGCTCGGCATGTTGGGAAGCTTCCTCGACGCGGCGCACTCGGCGGGCCTTCCGACCGGGAGCGAGAGCGCGGGCGAGTCCCTTCTGGTGGGGAGCACGCGCGCGGTCGTTGCGGCGGGCGTCTCGGCCGCGGTCGGCGACGGCCCCGGCGGCTCGCTCGCGGTGAAGCTCGTCGCGGATCCCGGATCGGCCGTGGTCTCGACCCAGGAGCTGCTCGCGCACCCGCGAATCGCGGATCTGCAGCAGGACGCGCTGTTCTGGCAGTACGTCTCGACCGGCGAGGTCGATCTCGCGCTGCGGCGCGGGAGCTTTGCCGCGATCCGGCTCGATCCGGAGGTCCGCGGCCGGCTCGGCGATCTCGGCCTGGTGAGCCCCGAGGCACGCGAGGACGCCGACACGTTCGGCGAGGAGGTCCGCGCGAGCCTGGTCGAGATCGCGCCGCGGATCCGCGCCATCCGCGACGACCCCGCCCTGGCCGAGCTCGCGGCCCGGCCCGAGATCCAGGCCGCGCTTCGCAACGGCGACAGCTTCGCGCTGCTCACCCACCCCGATTTCCGCCGCCTGGTCGACCGCGCGCTTCGCGACTACGAGCGAACCCGCTAGGGCAAGCGCAGCGCGCAGCGAGCCGAAGGCGAGCGAAGTGTGGGTGGCGCGCGGCCGCCCGCGCGCCGGGACCCACTAAGGCAGGATCGCGAAGCCCGCGACCAGGGCGGCCAGGGCAAAGAGCAGACCCAGGCTGGCGACGATTGCGTGCGGGGCGCGAAGCGGCGAGCCGAGGTCCCGCTCCAGCTTGCGGCCCAGGCCCGCCCCGACCAGGAAGCCCGCCAGCGCCAGGCTCGTGAGCAGCGCGTGCACGGATTCGAAGACCGGCTTGTCGCGCAGGAACGCCATCGAGGCCAGGCCCGAGGCGAAGCCGGAGACCGCCAGGAACAGGAAGACGCGCGCGAAGCGGCGGTGACGCCGGTTCGCGTAGGGGCGGCGCAGCACCCGCGCCTGGCGGATCTGCAGGCCCTCGAGCATCACGATCAGCCCGAGCGCGAGCACCGCGAACATCGCAATCGGGTGTAGGTAGGCGAGCCAGCGCACGGCGCGCGAGGCTATCTGCAGGCGGCTCTCTGGTCCAGACGCGCCGAAACTGTTATCTCGAAGGCTCATGGGGGTGGAAGAGGCTGCGCTGCTGCGCGCCGCGGTCGCTCACTTGGAGCGGTACCGCAGCGCGATCGACGACGAGGTGAACCGTCGCCTCGCCCGCGCCGAGCCCGCGCCCGAAGTCCGCGCCGAGGTGATCCGCCGCTTTCGCACCTTCGTGCGCCTGGCCAGCCTGTCGCCCGACGCGGCGCGCGTCTCGCTCGACGGGCTGGGCGGAAACTCGGCGCTCGCGCTCGAGAACACGATCCAGACCGCGGTCGCGGTCGCGAACTCGTTCGGCGCCACGCCCGAGCTGGCCGGCGCGCTCGTCGACATGGAGGCGCGCTTCCGATCCGGCGTGCGGCGCATTCTCGCGCCGGAGGAGCGCGAGGAGAAACGCGAGCGGAGCAAGAAGCGTCCGACGCCGAACGCGGGCCGGCGCGTGCGCGGCGCGATCGACCGGATCTCCGACACCTACGTGGCGCTGAATCTGGATTCGAGCGCGATCTTCGACGTGAACCCGGCCGCCGAGGCGCTCTTCGCCACCGACGCCGCGCGCCTGATCGGAAGCTCGTTGTCCGCCTTCATCGCGCCGGCGGACCAGCTCGTCTGGCGCGAGCTCGAGAGCCGTCTCGACGCGGGCGAAGACTCCGGCCCGATCGAGCTCACCGTCGCGCGGCCGAACGGCGACTACGTGCCGGTCGAGCTCACGATCGCAAGTCACAGTATCTCGGGAAAGCGGCTCGCGATCTTCATCGCGCGCGAGCGGGTGAAGCCGGCGCTCGATTTCGGCGGCCGCGTCTAGCGCGGCTCACTCCACGCGCAGCACCGCTCCGCTGGGCATGCGCTTCACCAGCGACTGGGTGGCGCGGTCGGCGTAATCCCGGTCGCGGGATTCGAGCGTGAGCATGGTCATGTAATCGGCGTCGGCGGCGGTGCGCGGGTAGCTGCCGAGCATGAGCTCGCTGAACTCGACCAGGAGCTCGTTCAGGTCGTGCGCGATGTCGCTCTCGATCAGGCTCACGTAGACGCGGCGCAGGAACACGGGCTCGCCGCGGAACATCTCGCGCGCGGAGTCGAACTTGGCCTGCAAGAGCCGCGGGATTCCCGGGAACACGTACACGTTTCGCACCTGAACCAGCGGGAACCAGAGATCCTTGGTCGCGATCAGCGTGGCGCCGACGGGGAGCATGCACATCTTGATCATGCTCGCGTTCGGCTCGCGGCCGCGAAGCGCCGAGTTCAGCATCCCGGTCATCTCGGCGTTCTGCTCCAGCGGCACGTCGAAGGCCGCCGCGACGCCGTCCATGGTGACGTCATCGTGTGTCGGGCCGACGCCGCCCGAGGTGAGCACGTAGTCGTACTCGCGTGAGAACTCGCGCACGTCGCGCGCGATCTCGGCGATCACGTCGGCAATCACGTGCACGCGCGGAACGTCGACGCCCTGGCGGCGCAGCTCGCGCAGCAGCCAGGGGGTGTTCTCGTCCTGCACCTTTCCGGTCAGGATCTCGTTGCCGATGATCACGATGCCGGCGGTGGACATCCCGCGGCGATCTTAGGCGGAGCGAGGGGCGGCTTCAACCGACCGGCGATGTCGCCTATGATCCCCGCGTGCCGACGGTCCGCCTGCTTCCGAAGGGCATCGAGCTCCGGGTGCCGAAGGGCGCGCGGCTGATCGACGTCGTGCGCGAGGCCGGGCTTCCGATCGCGCGCGCCTGCGGCGACGACCTGGTCTGCGGCAAGTGCGGCGTGCGGATCGTGTCGGGCCGGGTCTCGCGCGAGGCGCCGGTGGAGCGCCGCGCGAAGCAGCGCAACCGCGTCGCGCCCGACCTGCGGCTCGCCTGCGCGCTGCGCGTGAATCACGACCTCTCGGTCTCGGCGGACTACTGGTGAAGCGGGCGCTCTTGATCGTGGACCACGGCTCGCGAAAAGCCGACGCGCACGCGCACCTGGCCTGGGTCGCGGAGCAGGTGCGGCTGCGGCGGCCCGGGCTCTCGGTGTACGTGGCGCACATGGAGCTCGCCGAGCCGTCGATCGAGCAGGCCCTGCAGGCCTGCGCGGCCGACGGCATGAGCGAGCTCTTCGTGCACCCGTTCTTCCTGGTGCCGGGGCTGCACGCGGTCGAGGACGTGCCGCGGCTGGTCGAAGCGGCAGCCCGCGCGTACCCGCGGCTGTGCGTGCGCATGACCGCGTCGACCGGGTCTGTCGCCGGCATCGCGGATCTGATACTGGCTACACTCCCCACCGACCGAGACTGAGGACTTCACATGGCCCGGATCAACGACCACTACCTGAAGCTCGCCAGCGGCTACCTGTTTCCCGAGATCGGCCGGCGCGTCCGCGCGTTCCAGGACGCCAACCCGAAGGCCGAGATCATCCGGCTCGGCATCGGCGACGTGGTGCTGCCGATTCCGGCCTCGATCCGCGACGCGATGCACCGCGCGATCGACGAGCTCGGCGCCGAGGCGACCTTCCGCGGCTACGGACCAGAGCAGGGCTACGACTTCCTGCGCGAGGCGATCGCCGAGCACGACTTCAAGTCGCGCGGCGCCAGCATCTCGCCCGACGAGATCTTCGTCTCCGACGGCAGCAAGTGCGACAGCGGGAACATCCAGGAGATCTTCGCCTCGGCCGCGCGGATCGCCGTACCCGATCCGGTGTACCCGGTCTACGTCGACACGAACGTGATGGCGGGCCGCACCGGCCCGGCCGGCGACGACGGCCGCTACGAGGGAATCACCTATCTGCCCTGCAACGAGGCGAACGGATTCCGGCCCGCACCGCCGGACCGGCCGGTGGACCTGGTCTACCTGTGCTTTCCGAACAACCCGACCGGCGCGGTGGCGACCGCGGCCGACCTCGCGGCGTGGGTGCGCTGGGCGAAGGCGAACGACGCCGTGCTGCTCTACGACGCGGCCTACGCGGCGTACATCACGGATCCGTCGCTGCCGCGCTCGATCTACGAGATCCCGGGCGCGCGCGAGGTCGCGATCGAGTTCCGAAGCTTCTCCAAGCTCGCCGGCTTCACGGGCCTGCGCTGCGCGTACGTCGTGATCCCGAAGGAGCTGGTCGGCCGCGACGCGAAGGGCGACCCCGTCGAGCTGCACAGGCTCTGGCTGCGAAGGCAGACCACGAAGTTCAACGGCGCGAGCTTCCCGATCCAGGCCGGCGCCGCGGCCTGCTACACCGAGCAGGGTCGGCGCGAGACGCAGGCGAGCATCGACTACTACATGGCGAACGCGCGCACGATACGGAAGGCGATGACGGACGTGGGGCTGCGCGTGTTCGGCGCCGAGAACGCCCCCTACGCCTGGATTGCGACACCGGACGGCGTCGGATCGTGGGACTTCTTCGACCGGCTGCTGCAGCGCGCGCACGTGGTCTGCACGCCGGGCGCGGGCTTCGGCGCCTGCGGCGAGGGCTACGTGCGGCTCTCCGCGTTCGGCAAGGCCGAGAAGATCGAGACGGCGCTGTCGCGGGTGCGCCGGGAGCTCGGCGGCGCGTAGTGGACTACCGCGATTCCCCCGAGCAGGCGCGGCTGCGCGCCGAGGTGCGCGAGTTCGTCTCGGCCGATCCGGCCGTGCGCGCGCGGGCCTTCCCCGAGGACGGCTGGATCGCCGGCTTCGACCCCGAATTCTCGAAACGCCTGGCCGCGCGCGGCTGGCTCGGCATGACCTGGCCAAAGCAGTACGGCGGGCGCGAGCGCAGCTACCTGGATCGGCTGATCGTGACCGAGGAGCTGCTGCTCGCGGGCGCTCCGGTCGCCGCGCACTGGTTCGGCGACCGCCAGATCGGCCCCGCGCTTCTCGCGCACGGCACGCCCGAGCAGAAGGCCGAGCTCGTGCCGCGGATCGCGCGCGCCGAGATCAGCTTCTGCATCGGCATGAGCGAGCCCGACGCGGGAAGCGACCTGGCGGCGCTGCACACGCGCGCGGATCTCGACGGCGACGAGTTCGTTATCCGCGGCCAGAAGATCTGGACCAGCTTCGCCTCGCACGCGGACTACTGCTACCTGGTCGCGCGCACGAACGGCGACGCGGCCAGGCACAAGGGAATCAGCGAGCTCCTGGTGCCGATGAGCGCGCCCGGAATCACCGTGCGGCCGATCAAGGACATGATCGGCGAGTCGCACTTCGGCGAGCTGTTCTTCGACGAGGTGCGCGTGCCGAGAAGCGCGCTGATCGGAAAGCTCGACCACGGCTTCTACCAGATCATGCAGCAGCTCGACTTCGAGCGGAGCGGCATCGAGCGGCTGATCTCGAACGCGCCGCTCTGGCGCGACGCGAAGCGGCTCGCCGCCGAGCGCTGCCTCACCCGACGCGATCCGGCCTTGCGCGAGCAGATCGCGGAGGTCGAGATCGCCCTTCGCGCCGGCCGCGGCCTGATCTACCGCGTGGCCGAGATGCTCTCCGCCGGCCGCGTGCCGAATCACGAGGCGGCGGTCGCGAAGACCTTCTGCACCACGCTCGAGCAGCGCATCGCCGATCTGGTCTCGCGCATCGCGGGTGGCGCGGGAACGCTCGAAGGCGGCGACCCGCGCGCCGCGCTCGCGGGCCGCGCCGCGCGCTCGCTGCTCTACGCGCCCGCCTACACGATCCAGGGCGGGACGAACAACGTCCTGCGCAACATCATCGCCACGCGCGGGCTCGGGCTGCCGGGCTGAGCGTCTACGCGCGCGGCGCGAGTCGATAGCGCATGGGCAGGTGCTTGATCCCCGCGACGAAGCTCGCGGCCAATCGGTCGACGGGCCCGGCGAGCTCGACGTCCTGGAGCCTTCCGATCAGCTCGCTGAAGAGCGCGCGCTGCGAGCGCCGCGCCAGATGCGAGCCGATGCAGAAGTGCTCGCCGATGCCGAAGCCCAGGTGCGGGTTCGGGTGTCGGTCGATCCGGAACGCGTACGGGTCTTCGAAGACGTCCTCGTCGCGGTTCGCCGAGGCGTAGAACAGCACCACGCGCTGGTCCGCGCGGATCTTCGCGCCGCCGAGCTCGTAGTCGCGCGCGGCGGTGCGCATCATGAAGTTCACGGGCGTCGACCAGCGCACGATCTCTTCGACCGCGTCCGCGACGCGCCCGGCCGGGTCCGCGCGCAGCTTCTCGCGCTCGGCCCGGTTCTCGATCAGCGCGTGCATGCCGCCGGCCAGGCTGTTCCGCGTGGTGTCGTGACCGGCGGTGAAGGTGATCAGGTAGTAGCCGAGCGTCTCGACGTCGCCCATCCGCGCGCCGTCGACTTCCGCGTTTGCCAGCACGCCGGCGAGGTCGCCGCTCGGGTTCGCGCGCCGGTCCGCGATGATCTTCCCGAAGTACTGCAGGAACTCGAGGCCGAGCGCCATGAACGCCGCGTTGCGGTCCGCCTCGCTGCGCTTGAACTCCGGATCGTCGGCCGCGAAGAGCTGCTGCGTGAGCCGCAGGATCACCGGCTCGTCGGCCTCGGGAACGCCGAGGATCGAGCACAGGATGCGCAGCGGGTGCGGCACCGCGATCTCGGTCACGAAGTCGCAGGTGCCTTCGCCGCCGCGCTGCGCGTCGTAGAGCCGGTCGACGAGCCTGCGCGCGCTGGCCTGCACCGTGCCGTCGATCCGCGCCAGCGCCTGCGGCGTGAACCAGGGGCTCGCCACCTTGCGGTACTTGCGGTGCTTGGGCGGATCCATGGTGATGATCGTCTGCATCATGTCGAACGGCCCGCGCTCCCCGCGCGCGATCCGCTCCGCGACGTCGCGCGTCGGCGGCACGATCCCCGGCCCCGACAGGAACGCATCCGGCTGCTTCGATATCTCGGCGATGTGCGCGTGCTTGGTGATGGCCCAGAACGGCACGTTGTCCGCCGGGTCGCACCAGTGCACCGGCGACTCGCGCCGCAGCCGCGCCCAGATCTCGTGTGGGTAGCCCAGGGTCGCGTAGCGCTGCGGGTCGAGGAGGTCGGTTCCGTCGGTGATCGTCATCCGCCCATCTTCTCGCGCCCCGCGCCGCGCGACAAGCTTCTCCCGGGCCTCGGGTTGGACGCCTTCGCGGGCGCCATCTACGGTTGGCGCGTGCGTTACCCCGCCGTGCTCGCCCTCGCGCTCGCAGCCGGCTGCGTGACCGCGGTGCCGAAGAGCCGCCTCGAGCCCCAGGAACGCGTCGCGGTCGAGATCCGCGGCCCGACCGAGACCGACCTCGAGGCGCGCGGCCTCGCGGGCCAGACCCTGCGCGGCACGAGCGGCGTCGCGACGGCCTTCATGACCGGATGCCTGCAGGGCGCGCACGGCGCGGCGCCGCTCGCGCTGCTCGTCTGCACCGCCGTCGGCCTGGTCATCGCCCCCGTCGGCGGCGTCGCCTACGGCGCGGTGACGGCGCTTCCCGCGGAAGGCGTCTCCGAGCTGAACCAGACGCTCGGCCCGCTCGTCGACGAGCGCGAGCTGCAGTCGCGCCTCGCCGCCGCCGTCTCGAGCGAGCTCGCGCATCGGCGCAGCATCGTCCCCACGCGCGACCGCGCCGACGCGATCCTCGCGCTGCGCCTGCACGGCCTCGAGGTGCAGCAGCACGCAGGCGATCGCGTCTCGCTGCGCATCACCGCCGCCGCCCGCGTCGAGACCGGCGGCGAAGACCCCGGCAAGCCCCGCGCCCCCTGGCGCGCCACCGAGCACGAGACCCCGCCCCGCCCGTTCCACGACTGGGTCGCAAGCGACGGCCGCGCGCTGCTCGAGGACCTCGACGCCGCGCTCGAAGCCATCGCCGCCGACGTCGTCCGCGCGGCGCTCCGGCCGCAGGAGTTCGGGAAACCCTAGCGCGGCTTCCGCGTACGCCGCGCGGGGGGAGTCTTCGCCTTCGATTGCGCCTCGGGCTTCTCGTGCGTCCACGGAATCCGTTCGGTCGTCGGCTCCGGGCGCCTGTTCCGCGCCGACTCGTCCATGGCGAGCCAGAAGTTGCGCGACTCGGGATCGGACATGTTGCGCGAGATGCGCTTGTTCAACTCCCCTCTCCTTCTCCCAGAAGCCCGCGAAGCTCGTCCGCGGCCCATCCCTCGCGGTCGATCGCGGAGGAGTATGACATCTCCAACCGTGGTCGCCGAAACTCTCCGAGAACGAAGCCGGCCGCATCCTTCCTCGCGATTTCCTCGCCGTCCGGAGCCCGCATGGAGAACAGCTCTACGTACCTGCGCGGCGCCACGCCGACGAACGGCTCGAACAGGACTCGGCTCTTCGAGCGCTTCTCGAGCGAGATCGAATCGTCGAAGAGCTCGCGCGCCCTGCTCTTCGGATACGGCTCGATGAATACTACGCGGTCAATCGCCGCCGACACGATGTGCTTCGCGCAGACGTGGCAAGGGAAGGTCGTTGCGTACAGCGAACATCCCCGCGTCGACACGCCAACCCGAGCGGCCGAGAGAAGCGCGTCCGCCTCGGCGTGCACGGCGCGGCCGAACTCGGTGAGAGCTGAAATGGTCGTGGACTCGAGGCGCTCCTGGATCCCTCGCGCTCTCTCGAGTCGACCGGCCGGAGACAACGACTCCCAGCCGTCGATCACTCGACTCGCGATCTCCGTCGCCATCCGTTCGCGCATCTCGTCGCTCGAGTCGCGACCCCGAATGTGATCGCGTGCATCCTCGGGGTCGCCGTCGAAGTAGGGTCCGCCGCCCGCACGCGGAACCTCATTGGTCCCCACTGCGATCAGGTCCCGGTGCGGGCTCAGGATCGCCGCGCCAACCTGCCGGCCGAGCTGCACCGAGCGAAGCGCGCTCGCGTAGGCCTGGAACATCCCGAACTCGTCGGGTGTCGGGCCGTGTAGGCCTTTGCCGTACACCAGGGCGAAGTACCGCTCGATCTGCGAGGCGATCGCCGAACGCGACTTTGCGACGTTCACGAATACGTCTGCCAAATGGAACGTGTCCCGCAGCCGTTGGCCCGACGTCGATGGTTCGCGCTCATCGCGCGCAATCAGCTCCGCAATCCGATCTTCGTGCATGCCATGGTCCGCAAGTCGCTCCTCGCGCGCTTCGACCGGGGAGTACACGCCAACCAGGTGGAATCCGTCTCTGTACACCCGGCGCAGTAGATCGACTTCGGCCGGATGCTTGAGCTGGCGCAGCACGAAGGCCCTGCCATCGAGCCTGGTCAGTCCTCTTCCGCGTCGATTGCGGATCTGGCCGACCGCCGCCATCGCGAGGATGTCGTCGTGCCCGGTCGCCTCGCGCGCCTCGTTCCCGCGCCGCATGCCCGCGTCGATGCGCTCGGCCTCGCCAGCACTCGAACCAGGTGACGGCGTCGAGAGGTCGAACAGTTCCGTGAGTCCACTCAGGTGAATCAGCTCGACTTCGTAGCCGAGCTTCTCGAGGGCACTGGCGATCCGGCTCTGCACCAGCTCTAAGGGCGCGCCGACTCCGGCCGCCAATCCAATCACGACCTCGGAGCGAAGCCTCCGCGCCCTCTGCGCACGCTTCCTGACGCTCATGAGGACTAGATAGTCGAGGTCAGCGCCGAGTGGTAGGTGAACTCCGGTCATCATCAGGAGACGACGGGGGCAGATCACCCTTTGTCGCCCCGGAGCAAGATCCTGACGCGCTTTCGCGGAGCGGATCGCGGGAAGTCCGGCTCCGACCTGATGGATCCCGGACGACTGCAGGACTGTGGTACCGTGACTTCTGGGAACGCGAGGACCCCGGAACGTTCAATTCACTGCACTGGAGAGTCTGTTGAGCGAGCGAGCAGCGGTGATTCGTACCATCATCACGGCGTCGATCCTGCTGCTATCTCTTGGATCCGTCGGCTGCATTACCACGGGTGGCAAGGAGCTCCCGGAGATCACGACCTCGGAGCCGGGGTTTCGGCCATCCGTCGAGTACTCGGTGAGTCCGGCATTCTCGTTTCACCTCGACGGCGGCAAGCTCGTGACCTCCAACCGGATGGGGAACGAGATCAACGACGCGATCCTGGATCGATGGCGCGACAAGGAAGTCATTCGCTCCTACTCGTATGCCAAGCCAGGCCAGAGCCCTGGGTCGGCCGATTACTCCCTCGTGCTCATGGGAATGCAGGACGGGGATTCCAGCATCGCGCTGCAGATCATCAGCGGCCTCACGTTGTTCGTGATCCCCTACTACGTTGACACCCGGTTCTCGCTCGAATACGAGCTCGTGGAGAGGACCTCCGGGCGCCGCTACAGAGCCGCGGCGAACAATGAGTTCGTCACGGTGGTGAGCCTGCTCCTGCTCCCGATCTCGCCATTCATGCAGGGGGCCAGGCACCGCGCCCTCTCTCGAATCGCGGACCACGTGTACCAGGATCTGCATGAGCAAGGGGCGTTCCAGACTTCGCCGCCACCCCTCTCGGCCGAGAAACCACCGGAGCCCGCTCCGAGTGCTGCGACACTTCGCGCGGTTGAGCCCCCGCCTGTGGAACCACCGATACCCCCAGCCGATTCGAAGCAGAGGTCGGTCGCGGAACGCCTCGAGGAACTCGATCTGCTGTGGAAGCGACGGCTCATCACGGAAGAGGAATATCGAGACCGCCGCGAGGCGATCCTATCCAGTCTCTAGTCCTTGCCGACGACCTCGACGTGGCAATGGCCGCAAGGAGGTCGCGCGGATCGTCATCGCGCCGAGTCGTATCAGGCGCCAGCTCTCCCGCCGCGCTGTCCGCTGGGCGCCCAAGCGAAGATGCCTCTCGGCCACTGCGCGAGTGGATAGGCCATCGAGTCTCGCTCGACCCCATGGTACAACCGTCCCCGTGCTCCTCGACGTCGATTCGTTCCGCGAGCGAACTGCCTACGACCTCGACGGTCTGGTCGCGGACCTGCAGGACGAGACACGGCGGGGCGGGGCGAGCGAGGCCGGCGCCTGGCGCAACTCGCTGCCCGCGCTCGCCGGCGTGCTTGGTCACGAGGCGCTGAAGGGCTTCCACGTGCATCTGGGCAGCCGCGGCGACGTCGCGGTCGAGTACCGCCTGCCCGCATCCGCGTCATGGGCCGACGTGGTGCTGCTCGGACGGGACGAATCGAAGCCCGCGGCCGTGATCGTCGAGCTCAAGGACTGGAACACCGAAGGGGATCGGCCGGGGCCGCGCGAGGGGTTGGTGCTGCACGCGGAGCGCGAGGTCTCGCACCCGTCCGATCAGGTGCGCGGCTACGTCGAGTACTGCCGCCGCTTCCACAGCGCCGTGCAGGAGGACGGCGCGGGCGTGTCGGGCTGCGTGTTCTTCACGTTCGCATCGTCGGCGGAGCCGTACTCGGCGGCGCCGCACCGCGCGCTGGTCGCGGAGTATCCGGTCTTCACGCGCAGCCGGGCGGACATCGCGGATCGCTTCCCAGCACACCTGGCGGCGAGGCTCCGGCAGCCCGACCCTGGCTTCGCGCACCGCTTCGAGCTCGGGCAGTACCGCCAGGACCGTGGCTTCGTGCGACAGGTGGCGCAGGCGATCGCGAACCGGCGCGAGAGCCCGTTCGTGCTTCTCGACGAGCAGCGCGCGGGCTTCGAGAAGTGCATGAAGCAGGTCGAGCGAGCGCTGGCGCCCGCGAAGACGGGCGCGCGGCGGAAGCCCGGGCGCAAGAGTGTGGTGATCGTCGAGGGTCCGCCGGGCTCGGGAAAGTCCGTGGTCGCGGCGCACCTGTGGGCGACACTGGCCGGTGACGACCGGATCGACGGAAACGTGGTTCTGACGACGACCTCGAGCGCGCAGCGCTCGAACTGGGAGGGGCTGTTCGAGCTCGCGTCCGGCAAGCGCGCCGCGCGCGGGGTGGTGGTCGGGGCGAACAAGTACAACCCGGGCCTGTCGCCGGTCTGGGTGAAGCGCGAGCGCGATCGCGGGCGCAGGACCGAGATCTCGACTTGGCGCGATAACCTGGAGCGGTTCGCTGCTCTCGGCGAGCGCAGCCGCTGCCCGGACGACACGTTCGCCGTCTCGATCGTCGACGAGGCGCACGCCCTGATCGACCCCACCGTCGCGGGCAAGGAAGGGGTGTCACCGTCCGGGTGGGCCATGCACGCGGGCCCGCAGGCCTGGCACGTGATCCGCAGCTCGCGCGTCAGCGTCTTCCTGATGGACACCGAGCAGAGCTACCGCGACAACGAGACGACCTCGCGCGAGAGCATCGGGCGCTTCGCGGCCGAGCTAGGCGTCGAGAAGATCGAGCACGTGAGCCTGGCGGGCGCGCAGTTCCGCTGCGGCGGCTCGGCCGAGTACATGACGTGGCTCGGCGCCGCGCTAGGTCTGGACGAGCGCACGGAGCCCGCGAGCACGTGGCGGCGCGGCTTCGGCGGACCGTTCGCGTTCGAGATCGTCGACGACCCCGCCGCGCTCGACGAGGCGCTGCGCCCGCGGGTAGCCGAAGGGCAGACGGTGCGCCTGCTCGCGTCCTACGCGCGCCCATGGCGGACCAAGGGCGAGTACGACCCACACCGCCTGGCCTCGACGGCCCGCGACTTCCAGCTCGAGTTCGCGCGCGACGGCGAGCCGCGCACCTGGTCGCGAATCTGGAACTTCGCCCCGGAGCAGGACTACACGCTCTTCGTGCAGGCGCCCGCGAGAAGCGCGATGGCGGACGACCCGCTCTGCGAAGTCGGCTGCCCCTACGTGGTGCGCGGCTTCGACTACGACTACACGGGCGTGCTCTGGATGAGCGACCTCGTCTGGCGCGGCGACCGCTGGGTGGCGCAAGCGGAGCACATCCACGAGTCGGCCTGGCGCAAGACGCTCGCCGCCGCGCGCCGCGAGCGCGGTCGCGGCCCGAACAGCGACGACCTGCTGCGCCGGCTGCAGCGCGGCTACCGGATCCTGCTCTCCCGCGCGATCCGCGGCACGTTCGTCTGGTTCGAGGACCCGGAGACGCGCGAACACATCGAGCGACTGCTGCGCGCTCCAGGATGAGTTCCGCTCGCGATGGAAGTTGGCGGGATCTCCTTGTTGGCGGACGCGCCCAGGGATAGCCTTCGAGCGATGACCAAGGCGGGCGAGAAGCGGCTGGAAGATGCGTTGAAGTTGGCAGTATCGGACCGAGCGGCGTGCGGCGCGGGTGCGTTCCGATGTCGATTCCGGAGCACCGTGGGCCGAGGTTCGTGACCGGATTCGGAACGGACTCACCACGCGTTGACGCTTCCGCTTCGGATCAGCGACGAAGCGGAATCCGCGCGCTGGCGCGACAGCCATCGCCTCGATTGCAGCTACTGGCGATCGCGCACGATCGGAGACGGCCAGCGTACTGGGCAGGCCGACTGCCGCGCTGACGGTCGAATGAGGAGGATCGGCGAAGATGACGACGACAGCTTCGGCTCGCGTGCTCGCATACCTCGGCTTGGCGGCTTTGCTCGCTGCGTGCTCTGAGGCCGCACGGGAAGTGAGCGAACTCGCGCGCTACCCGATCGCGGATCTCGGGGGCGTGATCGCGGGGTCGGGGGTCGAGCTCGACCGCGAGGTGACGAGCGACGGGAATGGGTCGCTTCGCGTGCGGGTCGACGGGCCGACGACGCTGCGGCTCTTCGAAACGGGCGACGTCGACGTCGAGGACGCGCGGCTCACCTACCGGGCGCGACTTCGCACGGAAGGCGTGGAGGGCCGGGCGTACTTGGAGATGTGGTGCGTCTTCGAAGGGCGCGGCGAGTACTTCTCGCGCGCGCTCGACGCTCCGCTCTCGGGCTCGAACGACTGGTCGACGCAGGAGACGCCGTTCCTGCTGCAGAAGGGCGAGAATCCCAGCCGCGTGAAGCTGAACTTGGTGATCGACGGCAAGGGCACGGTCTGGATCGACGACGTGCGGCTGCTCGCGGGGCCGAAGTGACGCAGATCCACCGCTGGGTCGAGGCGGCGCGCGCGGGCGCGAACCCGAACGTGGTGGCGCGGGTGCGCTCGGGCTGGGTTCTGGCCGGCGCGCAGCAGGTGGTTCCCGGCTACTGCCTGCTCGTTCCCGAGGGGGTGGTCGCCGATCTGAACGCGCTCGCGGGGGCTGCGCGGAGCCAGTTCCTGGACGACATGGCCGCGCTCGGCGACGTGCTGCTGCAGGTGACCGGCGCGGCGCGGATCAACTACGAGATTCTCGGCAACGCCGAGCCGGCGCTGCACGCGCACCTGTTTCCGCGCTGCGAGTCGGAGCCCGAGGCGACCCGGCGCGCGCCGGTCTGGCTGCACGACTGGGAGCGCGCGCCGCGCTTCGAACGCGAGTCGCAGGGGGAGCTCATCGCCGGCATCGCTCGCCTGCTCGAAGTCCGAGGGCGGGTGATCCCGTCCGTGGCATACTCGGGGCCGGGTCCGAGCAGCGAGGAGAAGCGCGGATGACCGAGTCGCCTTCGGTCGTGATTCTGGGAGCGGGTGTCTCTGGATTGTGTACGGGGATCCAGCTGCTCCGGGCCGGGATCTCGTCGTTCACCATCCTGGAGAAGTCCGACCGCGTCGGCGGCACCTGGTACGACAACCAGTATCCGGGCGCGGCCTGCGACGTGCCCTCGCACTTCTATTGCTACTCGTTCGAGCCGAACCCCGATTGGAGCCGGAAGTTCTCGGGTCAGGCCGAGATCCAGCGCTATCTCGAGCACTGCGCCGGGAAGTACGGGCTGCTGCCGCACATCCGCTTCGGCTGCGAGGTTGCAAGCGCGCGCTTCGACGAAGGCGCGGGGCTCTGGCGTGTTCACACGCGCGGCGGCGAGTCGCTCGACGCCACCGTGCTGGTGAGCGGGGTGGGCCAGCTGAACCGCCCGCACGTTCCCGACCTGTCGGGGCTCGGCGACTTCGCGGGCGTCTGGTTCCACTCCGCGCGCTGGCGGCACGACTGCGATCTCGCGGGCAAGAACGTGGCGGTGATCGGCAACGGCGCAAGCGCGATCCAGTTCGTGCCCAAGCTCGCAACGCTCGCCGGCCGGCTCACCATCTTCCAGCGCTCGGCGAACTGGGTCGTGCCGCGCGGCGACTACGCCTACAGCGAGCGCGCGAAGCGGTTCTACCGCGCCTTCCCGCCGCTGCTGCGCCTGTACCGCTGGTTCTTCTACTGGCAGCTCGAGCGGAACTACCTGGCCTTCGGCGCCAATGGCCGAACGGCGCGGAACTTCGAGAAGGCCGCGCGCAATTGGCTCGAGGCGTCGGTCCCGGACCCGAAGCTCCGCGCGCTGCTCACGCCCGACTACCGCGTCGGATGCAAGCGGATCCTGATCGACGACGACTTCTACCCGGCGCTGTCGCGGCCGAACGTCAGCGTCGAGCCGAGCGGGATCGCGCGGATCACCCGCGACGGGATCGAGACGAAAGACGGCGCGATCCATCCCGCCGACGTGATCGTGCTCGCGACGGGCTTCGAGACCACCACGTTCCTCGCGCCGATCGAGATCGCCGGCCGCGGCGGCCGCACGCTCGCCGACGCCTGGGATGGCGGCGCCGAGGCGCACCTGGGGATCTGCGTCTCGGGCTTTCCGAACTTCTTCATGATGTACGGACCCAACACGAATCTGGGTCACAACTCGATCATCTTCATGATCGAGGCGCAGGTGCGCTACGCGGTTCGGTGCATTCGCGCGCTCGCGGAGAAGCGCCTGCGCTTGCTCGACGTCCGGCCCGAGGCGCAGCAGCGCTTCAACGCGGGCCTGCAGCGCGAGCTCGAGAAGACGGCCTGGGCCGCGGGCTGCAGGAGCTGGTACAAGACAGCGTCGGGAAAGATCACCAACAACTGGTCGAGCTCGACGCTCGCGTACTGGTGGAAGACGCGCCGCCCGAAGCTCGACGACTTCGAGCAGGCGTCCTAGCCGGTCGCCGCAACGCCGATGCGATTCCTCCCGCGTCTCTTCGAGAACAATCGCAGCTGGGCCGCCGCGCGCGTCGCGGCGGATCCCGACTTCTTCGAGCGGCTCTGCGGGCTGCAGGCGCCGGAGCACCTCTGGATCGGCTGCGCGGACAGCCGCGTGCCGGCGAACGAGATCGTGGGGCTGGCGCCCGGCGAGCTCTTCGTGCACCGGAACATCGCCAACGTCGTCGCGCCCGACGACTCGAACTGCCTCTCGGTGCTGCAGTACGCAATCGACGTGCTGAAGATCAAACACATCATCGTCTGCGGCCATTACGGCTGCGGCGGAGTGCAGGCGGCGTTCGGGCCGCCGCTCGAGCTACCGCTGGAGAGCTGGCTGCAACACATCCGCGCGGTGCGGCGCGCGCACGAGCGCGAGCTCGAGTCGCTCCCGGACGACGCTTCGCGCCTGCGCAGGCTCTGCGAGCTGAACGTCCGCGCGCAGGTTCGCTCGGTCTGCCGCGTCGCCACAGTGGTCGACGCGTGGGAACGCGGTCAGAGCCTCGCCGTACACGGCTGGGTCTACGACCTGCACGACGGGCTGCTTCGCGACCTGGGTGTGAGCGCCGAGGGCGGCGCGGACTGACTCGAGGGGGATCCGATGGAGGGAGGTCGCGGAGTTCTCGGCTCGCTGATCCTCGCCGCGGGAATCGCGCTCGCGGGATTGCTCGCCGCGAACGGATTCGTCGCCGCGCGCGGCGCGGATCGCTTCGTGACCGTGAAGGGCATCTCGGAGCGCGACGTGGTCGCCGACGTCGCCGTCTGGCCGCTTCGCGTGGTCGCGTCCGAGAACGACCTCGCGCGCGCGAACGCGCAGATCGAGACCAGCATCGGCCAGATCCGCGCCTTCCTCGCCCGCCACCAGCTCGACGCCTCGCAGTCGCGCGTGAGCGGCTTCTCGGTGACGGATGCGCAGGCGAACCCGTACCGCTCGGGTGACGGCGGGAACCGCTTCGTGATCAACCAGACGCTGGTGGTGCGCTCGGCCGAGCCTGCGAAGCTGCTCGAAGCGAGCGCGAAGGTGGGCGAGCTGGTCGCGGC
Source organism: Deltaproteobacteria bacterium (assembly GCA_016875225.1). NCBI lineage: Bacteria > Pseudomonadati > Myxococcota > Myxococcia > Deltaproteobacteria bacterium. The sequence continues at coordinate 7,530 of VGRW01000035.1, read as the reverse complement.
AGGCGTGGTGCTCTCGAGCGGCGGCGAGTACGGCGGCGGCGGGCCGACCTTCATCTTCACGAAGCTCAGCGACCTGAAGCCCGAGATGATCGCCGAGGCCACCGCCCGCGCCCGCGAGGCGGCCGAGCAGTTCGCGCGCGACTCGGGCAGCCGGATCGGCGGGATCCGCCGCGCGAATCAGGGCACGTTCGAGATCCTGCCGCGCGACCGCGCGCAGGGAATCACCGAAGAGGGGCAGCTCGAGAAGACGGTGCGCGTCGTCTCGACGATCGACTACGTCCTCGAGTGACTCCCCGCCGTTGCCGCCGCTCGGGGTAGACTGCCGCCATGGGTCTATGCGAGCCCTGCAGAGATGCAAGCTGAGATCGACGCGCTGGTGCCGCTTCTCGCCGCGCTGCGCTTCGCCTCGGAGAAGCACCGCGCCCAGCGCCGCAAGGGCGCCGACGCCTCGCCGTACGTCAACCACCCGATCGAGGTCGCGGAGCTGCTCGCACGCGTCGGCGGCGTGCGCGACGTGGAGGTGCTCGCGGCCGCGATCCTGCACGACACGATCGAGGATACCGAGACGACCCCTGAGGAGCTCGAGCGCGTGTTCGGCGCGCGCGTACGGGCGCTGGTCGCCGAGGTGACCGACGACAAGAGCCTGCCGAAGCAGGAGCGCAAGCGGCTGCAGCGTGAACACGCGCCGCACCTCTCGCTCGACGCGAAGCAGATCAAGCTCGGCGACAAGATCTCGAACGTGCGCGAGATCGCGGCGTCGCCGCCCGACGGCTGGCCGCTCGAGCGCCGGCACGAGTACATCGAATGGGCGCGCTCGGTCGTCGCAGGCTGTCGCGGCGCCAACGCCGCGCTCGCGCGGTTCTTCGATGAAGTGGCCGCAGAGGCAGAAGCCGGGCTCCGCTCCTGATCGAGCGCTCTCGCACCGTGCGCTACGAGCGCGGATCTCCCCAGTGCTTTCCGACCAGCGCGAGGGCCGAGTGGCTGAAGCGGAGCTTCCCGGCTTCGCGGCGCACGTTCAGGCCGCAGCGGTCGACCTCGAGCGAGGCCTCGAAGAGCGCGAGGATCTCGCGCGTCGCCGTCTCGCCCGGGCCGCCGTGGTCGAGCCACTCCGCGACGTCGTAGTCCAGCGTCGAGCGCGGGCGCGCCTTGATCTCGAGGTCCGCGGCTTCGAAGAGGCGCTCGAGCTCGGACGCGGGGAGCGCTCGCGCGTGGCTCGGATCGCAGAGCCGTTCGATCCGGTTCTGGTACTCGGCCTTCTGCGGATCCTCGGACGCGACGATGTCGGCGACGAGCAGCCGGCCGTTCGGGGCCAGCACGCGCGACATCTCCGCGAGCACGCGCTCGGGGCGCGCGAAGTGGTGGAATGCGGCGCGGCAGCTCACGACGTCGAAGCTCGCGTCCGGAAACGGCAGCCGCTCCGCGTCGCCGGCGCGGAACGAGAGGTTCGCGATCCCGCGCCGCGCGGCTTCGGCGCGCGCGCGCTCCAGGAACGCGTCGGTCGCGTCGAATCCGACCGCGGTCGCGCAGCGCGAGGCCAGCGCCATGGTCAGGAAACCCGGACCACAGGCGATGTCGAGCGCGCGATCGCCGGGCTTCGCGCCGGAGAGCGCGGCCAGTCCGAGCAGCCCGGCTTCGTCGCTGGCCTGGCGGGTGCGGATGTACGCATCCGCCTGGCGGGTGAACTGCGCGCGCACCTTGTCGATCTGCTCGCTGGAGTCGGCCATCGCGCTAGTCTACGCGGGAATGGTTCTCGTCTGCGACGAGCGAACGGTTCTCCGCTCCCCACGACTCGAGGACGCCACGCGCTTGTTCGCGGCCATCGACTCGAGCCGCGAGTACCTGCGCCGCTGGCTGCCCTGGGTGGACGAGAGCACGTCCGCAGTCCAGACCCGCGAGTTCCTGCGCAGCGCGATCGCCGGCGCCGCGGAGGGCAAGTCGCTGATCCTGTTGATCGAGCACGAGCGCGACCTCGGCGGCACGGCGGGCTTCAACTGGATCGACCCTGCGAACTCGAGCTGCGAGATCGGCTACTGGCTGCGCGAGGACCTGCAGCGGCGCGGGATCATGACCGCCTGCTGCCGCGCGCTGGTCGGGCACGCGTTCGACGGCCTGGGCCTGAACTCGGTGCGGATCTCCGCGGCGGCGGGCAACGAGCGCAGCCGGCGCATCCCCGAGCGGCTGGGCTTCCAGCTCGGCGGCGTGATCCGCGAGGCGGAGCGCCTGCCGCACGGCTTCGTGGACCTGGCGGTCTACACGCTACTGCGTCGCGAGCACGGCGCCTGATCAGCGCCGGAGCTGCTTCTCGAGCTGCTTCGCGGCCGCGTCGCCGAAGTACTTGCGCGTCTGCTTCACGTTCGGGCCGTTCTCGTCGTAGCAGATGCGCACGCTCTGGTCGCAGCCGACGCCGTGCTTGCGCCGCGTGATTCCAGAGCTGCCGTTCGCGGGGCTGCCCAGGTTCTGCTCCAGCTTTGCTGCGGCCGCGTCGCCGAAGTAGCGCCGCGTCTTGTTCGGATTCGGCCCCTTCGGCCCGTAGCAGACCTGCGTGCGCATGTCGCAGCTGGTCTCTCCGTCGGGCTCGAAGATCCATTTCGGCTCGCGCCGGGAGTCGGTGGCATCGGTCTGGATCCTGCGCGCGGCCTGATCTCCGAAATACGCGCGCGTCTGCGAGGCGCTCGGCCGGGAATCGATGGTACAGACCTGTGTAGCGCGATCGCAGGCCACCCCGCGCTCCGGGTAGAAGACCCGCTCGCTGCTCGCGCGCGAGCTCGTCTGCGCGGATTCGCACGCGAGCAGGAGGCAAGCGACGGCGACGAGGAGCGGTTTGGCGACCACGGCGGGGAAATCTAGCGGGGAATTCCCGGGCGCAATCGCTGAATGTCGGACCTGACGGGCCGAGCTTCGGATATAGTCGCGCGCAGTAGCTGGCACGGACTCGAGGAGGCTCGGATGGCCCTGTCGAACCGGCTCGCGGCGGAGTTTCTCGGCACGTTCTGGCTCGTGCTCGGTGGCTGCGGCAGCGCCGTGCTGGCGGCCGCGTTCCCGGACGTCGGGATCGGATTGCTCGGTGTCTCGCTGGCCTTCGGGCTGACCGTGCTCACGATGGCCTATGCGATCGGTCACGTTTCGGGGTGCCATCTGAATCCCGCGGTGAGCGTGGGGCTGGTCGTCGGCGGGCGCTTCCCGGCCGCCGAGCTCGCGCCCTACGTGATCGCGCAGGTCGCCGGCGCGATCATGGGCGCCGGGGTCCTGTACGTGATCGCCACTGGGAACCCGGCCTTCGACGTCGCCTCGGGCTTCGCATCGAACGGCTACGGCGATCACTCGCCCGGCGGCTACGCGCTCTCGTCGGCGCTGGTCTGCGAGCTGGTGATGACCTTCATGTTCCTGATGATCATCCTCGGCGCCACGGATCCGCGCGCGCCCGCCGGGATGGCGCCGCTCGCGATCGGCCTTGGACTCACGCTGATCCACCTGATCTCGATTCCGGTCACGAACACGTCGGTGAATCCGGCGCGGAGCAGCGGCCCCGCGCTCTTCGTCGGCGGCTGGGCGCTCGCGCAGCTCTGGCTGTTCTGGGTGGCACCGCTGGCGGGCGCAGCGCTCGCGGGGGTGGCGTACCGGGGGATCGCGGGCAGCCGACCGCGCTGAGCCGCAAGGCTCGAGTAGAATCTCCGAGTGCCGGAGTCCTCGTTCCTGCGGCGCGGGTGGATGCCGCTCTTGCTGATTGCGCTGGCGGTCCTGCCGTTCTGGCCGTCGCTCGCGGGCGACTTCATCGAGGACGACCGCCCGATCATCCGCGACCGCGCCGAGCTTCGCGACCCGTCCGCGATTCCGAGCCTGTTCTCGCAGACCTACTGGCCCCGGGAGCTGCCGGGCGGTCTGTACCGGCCGCTCACGATGACGAGCTACGCGCTCGATCGGGTCGTGTGGGGCGCGGACGCGACCGGCGCGCCGTCGCGAGTCGGCATCCACGCGAGCAACCTGATCCTGAACGCGCTCGCCGTGCTGCTGCTGTTCGGGATCCTGCGCGAGCGCTGCCGGGACCGGCTCTCCGCGTTCGTCGCTGCGGCCCTGTTCGCCGTGCACCCCGTGCACGTCGAGGCGGTGTCCCACATGGTCGGGCGCGCCGACCTGCTGATGGCGGTCTCGTTCCTGGCCGCGTTCGCTCTGCACTCGCGCGGCGGCGCCGCCCGGATCGCCGCTGCGGGTCTCTACGCGCTCGCGTGTCTTTCGAAGGAGATGGCGGTGGTGCTGCCAGGGGTGCTGCTGGCGCGAGCCTGGCTGGACCGCGGCGACCAGCGCGCGAGCGCGTTCCTGCGCAGGCAGGCGCTCGAGCTCGCGCCGCAGGCGCTGGCGTTGGCGATCTTCCTCGCGCTGCGCGGGGTCGCGCTCGGCGCGTCCGCGAACCCGCCGGTCGCCTTCGCGCTCCGGGCTGCACCGCAGTACCTGGCCTTCCAGGACCCCGCGCCGTTCGAGGTCGGACTCACGATGATCCACGCGCTAGGCGAGATCCTGCGCCTGTTGGTCGCGCCGTTCGCGCTGTCGGCGGACTACTCGGGGTTTCCCCACGCGAAGGGGCTCTCGGCCGCGATTGCGCTCTCTGCGGTGCTGATCGCGGCGTTGGTGTTTGCCGCGGCTCGCGCCGCGCGGCGCGGTCGGCGCGAGCCGGCCTTCTGGCTGCTCTTCTTCGCGCTCACCTGGCTTCCCGTCTCGAACCTTCTGTTCCCGAGCGGAGTCGTGCTGGCCGAACGCACGCTGTACCTGCCGTCCGTCGCGCTCGCCGGGCTGGTCGCGCTTGCGGTCGAGCGGGCGGCTTCGTGGGACCGACGCTCGTTGGTGTTGCCCGCGGCTGCGATCGCGGTCTTCGCCGCGCTGTCGAACGCGCGGGCGGGCGTCTGGCGCGACTCGCGCACGCTCTTCGAGGAGACCGTCGCAACCGGGCGCCACAGCGGACACATCGCGAAGACGGGGCTGGTCTCCGAGCTGATTCTCGAGCTCGGCCGCGAATCGGACCCCGCGACGCTATTGCGCTCGCTCGCGCTCGCCCGCGCCTCTCTCGACGAACGGCCCACCACCAGCAATCTGCGCCAGGTCGCAAGACTCGAAGAGGCGTCGGGCGAGCTCGACTCCGCGCTGGAACGCCGGGTCTCGCTCTACCACTTCGTTCCGTCGGATCTCGAGAACCGAGAGGCTCTTCTCCGCGTGCTCGACCGGCTCGTCGCGCAGCGCGCCGCGGCGAACGACAGCTACCAGGTGCTGAGCCTGACCGGGACCGGATTCCTGGTCGCCAAGCGCAGCGGAGACCCGCAGCTGCTCCAGGCATGGGGCCCGCGACTCGACCGCGCCCATCAGGACTACATCGACGAGGCGATCGCATCCGGCGACCCCGACGAGGCGAGGCGGCGCGTCGAGTCACTGGCGCGGACGTTCCCGAATCACCCGCTTCTCGAGCGCTACCGCGAGCTGCGAAGCGTCACGCCTCCGCGCGCTGGCGACTGAAGACGAAGTTCGAGATCTCCTCGCGGTGCTCGAGAAGCTCCGGCTCGCCGCCGGTCTCGAAGTGGATCCCGTAAAAGATTCCGTCCGGCGCCGCGGCGCGGTGCCGGATCGACGCCGGCAGCTCGATCGAGGCGTCGCCTCCGGGCAGCTGGAAGCGAAGCCGAAGCGACACGACGCTGAACAGCAGGCGATCCGCGTCGGCCTTGAGCAGCAGGCGGGCGCCGGAGGCCGATATGTCCTGGATCGAGCCCGCGAGCTCGAGTGTCTCGCCGCTCCGCTTTGCGATCACCGTGACGTCGACGTGCTCCTTCGGCGCGAGCATCACGCGGGCGGCCGCACGGCGCGAGATCAGGCGCAGGAATGCGTCCGTCGCAGTGGGGTCGGCCGTGGGTCTGGCGTCGAGCTTCAGGCGATAGGTGCGATTGGGCTCGGCCTCCGCCCTGGAGACGACTCTCGCATCCGAGTCGAGCGGCGTCGCTAGAGCCGCCGAGCGCAGCGAGATCGAGACGAGCTCGCCGATCGCGAACACCGGCGCGATCTCGTTCGAGAACCGGAGCGAGAGGCTGCGGGCGTCGCCCTCGACGACCTCGCCGACGAAGGAGTCGCCGGCGACGCCGCGCACGGTCGCGCGGAGGTTTCCGGGCCCCTCGGCGAGCACGCGCTCGATTCGGGCCAGCAGCTCGCGAAAGCTGAACGGCTTGGTGACGTAATCCTCGGCGCCGAGCGCGAGCGCCGCGAGGATGTCCTGCTCCTGGGTTCGCGCCGAGACCATCAACACCGGGATCGTGCCGAGCAGCGGATCCGCCTTCAGCCGTCGCAGCGCCTCGAAGCCGTCGAGCTCGGGCATCATCACGTCGAGCAGGATCAGGTCAGGGCTGCTGCTCGCGGCGCGCTCCAGAGTCTGGTGCCCGTTCTCCGCGCGCACGACCTCGTAGCCGGCGTTCGAGAGCCGGGTCGCGATCATCTCGGCGGTGATCGGGTTGTCTTCTGCGACGAGGATCCTCGACATGGCTTGCTCTCGTCAGGCCTGGCGCTGCGCCGATTGCGCGGGCGAGACCAACCCCTTCCTCTCCATCTTTCCCCACGAGGTCACGCCCCGCAGGTAGTTCCAGCAGCCGCGCGCGCGCCAGAGCGTGCTGAGCGGCCGCAGCACGGTGGCCTCGACGATCCCCGCCGATACCAGTGACAGAAGCTCTCGGACTCCCGAGTAGCGGCGGAAGACCAGATCGTCGAGAAGCACCGCCGTCACCGAGACCACGATCGCGTAGAGGATCGAGGCGGACAGGAACGCGAACATGAAGGCGGAGTCGAGAATCCCGAGCGCCCAGCTCGCGGGCACCAGCACGAGCCCCGCGAGCTCGATCACGGGCGCCAGCATCTCGAACAGGAAGAACGCGGGCATGGCGAGCATTCCCACCGCGCCATAGCGGGGCCGCAGCATCATGCCGCGGTGTCGCCGGAGCGTGTCGATCAGGCCGCGCTGCCAGCGTTCCCGTTGCCGGCCGAGCACCCGCAGGCTCTCGGGCGCCTCGGTCCAGCAGACGGGCTCGGGCACGAAGCCGATCCGGTAGCTGCGACCGCGGTCGCGAAGCACCCGGTGGATTCGGATCACGAGCTCCATGTCCTCGCCGACCGAGTCGGTGGCGTAGCCGCCGGCATCGACGACGACCTGCTTGTCGAAGATCCCGAACGCGCCCGAGATCAGCAGCAGGCCGCCGAACGACGACCAGCCCATGCGACCGAACAGGAACGCGCGCAGGTACTCGACGGCCTGGATGCGCGGAAGCAGCGCGTGCGCGAGGCGCGCGTCGGTGATCCGCCCGGAGCGGACCAGCGAGCCGTTGGCGATGCGGATCGTGCCGCCCGTGGCGACGATCTGACCGGGATAGTCGTGGAACGGACGCGCCACGCGCAGCAGGGCGTCCTCCTCCAGCAGCGAGTCTCCGTCGATGGTGCAGAAGAGCGGGTAGCGCGAGACGTTGATGCCGGCGTTCTGCGCGTCGCCCTTGCCACCGTTGCGCTTGTCGCACC
>VGRW01000034.1:12500-36223 GCA_016875225.1 Deltaproteobacteria bacterium | reverse complement strand
GCTCGACCGCGCTGATGCCCCCGCCCGGAAACGGACTCAGGTCTCCGAGCGGCAGCTCCGCCGGCAGCCGGGCCGCGCCCGGACCGCCGATCAGGACCCATTCGACCCCGTTCTGGATCGGGTCCGGGTAGCGAGCGAGCCAGTGCAGGGCCTCGGGAGGACCGGGGGCGACCACGGCACGGGCGGCGAGGCCGACCGGCAGGCTGTCGGGCTCGGCTCGGTACAGCCGCGCGGTCATGTCGACGGGCGGGGTTCGAGCGGCGAGCCAGCGCGGCGCCGAGCCCGTCTCGACGCAGGTCCGGCGAATCAGCTCGAGCGGAGCCGCGAGCACGAGCGCGCGCGCGAAGACCCGGCCCCTCGGCAGCTCGAGCCCGAGGTCGCCGCGCTCGCTCACCAGCGCGAACTCGGCGGTGGAGCGGATCTCCCCGTGCAGGGCGAGCAGCCTGCGTCGGAACAGGTCGAGGAAGGGTGACCCGGCGTCGGGCATGAAGAACCCTCCGTCGCGCGTGCCGCGCAGCAGGAGCGCCGCCTCGTGAGAGAGCGGGCCGCTCGGCACGAGCCGGGAGAGCCCGGCCGCGATCGCCCCGACCACCGCCTCGAGTCCCGCGGGGATCGGCCCGAAGTCCGATTCTGGCGCTGCGCTGCGCGAGGCGCGTGACAGGATCCGCTGCAGAAGCGATTCCCGGGCCTCCGCCGGCTCCCGCTCAGAAAGCCGAGCCCGCAGCTCGTCGCCGCGCAGATCGACGTCCTCGAAAAAGGCCTGCGCCGCATCGGGTTCGCAGAGTCGATAGGCGAGCAGCTCCCGCGCCAGCTCTCGCCGTCCCGCGTGAACGTCGACGCGCGCGTGCGGCAGCAGCACCTGCAGGCCGACCTCGCGCTGCGCTACGCGGCGCTGTTCGATCAGCGGAAGAGCGAGCTCTCGCATGACCTGCTGCGCCGCTCCACCCGACTCGAGTCCCGAGAGCGCGAACGGCTCGCGCAGCAGGGGCGGACGCTTCGCCAGGCACTCCTCCTCGACGAGCACCACGCGCAGGCCCGCGTGGGCGAGGTAGGTCGCGGCGACCAGCCCCCCGAGCGAGCTTCCGAGCACCAGCACGTCCGAGCGCTGCGTGGTCATGAACGGCCTCCTTTGCTTCGCCCCGCCTGCGCTTGTAGCGGGCGCCGCGCGCGAGCACCATCGCGGCGTGCGCCCCACTGGTGTGGTGATCAGCGTAGTCATCCCGACCCTGAACGAGCAAACGCAGATCGGGCGGGCGCTCGAATGCACGCGGGTGCCCGGGGTGGAGCGGATCGTCGTCGACGCGAACTCGAGCGACGGAACCAGCCAGACCGCCCGATTCCTGCGCGCCGAGAAGGTGATCCAGGCGCTGCCCGGGCGCGCACACCAGATGGACGCGGGATACCGGGAGGCGACCGGCGAGGTCGTGCTCTTCCTGCACGCCGACACCCGGCTCGAGCCCGGCTGGAGCGAGGCCGTCCTGCGCGCGCTCGACGATGCGAGCGTCGCGGGCGGCGCGTTCGAGCTGCGCTTCGACGCCGCGGGGATCCTGTATCGATGGATCGAGCGGGGTGTGAGCTTGCGCTCGCGCCTGGGCGGTCTGCCCTATGGCGACCAGGCGCTCTTCGTGCGCAAGCGGCTGCTCGACCGGGCCGGCGGGATCGAGCCGGTGCCGATCTTCGAGGACCTGGACCTGGTGAGTCTGATCAAGCGGGGAGGGCGCCTCGCCCTGCTGCGCGAGCGCGCCTGGACCTCTGCTCGGCGCTACGCGCGAAACGGGCTGTTGCGGCAGGTTCTGCGCAACAACGCGGCGCTCGCGGGCTACCTGCTCGACGTCGAGCGCGGTCGGATCGCGCGCTGGTACCGCCGGCGGCCCGCCGCGTAACGAGCGCGGGCTTTCGCGACTCTGCCTTGTGGTAACCTCGAAGACCCCCAGGGAGCTGGCTTGACCCCGAGAGAGCGAGTCGCGGCCTACGTCCGCCAGTTCCGCGGGCGCTACCTGCTCGGCTCGGCACTGACGATCGCCTATGCGGTCGTGTTCCAGATGGTTCCGCTCGCGGTGCGCGACGTGGTGGCCGCGATCTCCGAGCCCGAGTCCGCTGCGTCGGTGAACTCCGCGGTGCTCGCGCTGGTCGCCGTCTCGGTGGTCTTCGCGGCGCTCTCGTTCGCGTCGCGAAACGTCCTGTTCATGGCCGCGCGCGAGATCGAGTACCGAATGCGCGGAGAGCTCTTCGCGCACCTGCAGCGCATGCCGCAGTCGTACTTCGCGGGACAGCGCACGGGCGACCTGATGTCGCGCGCGGTGAACGACGTGAACAACGTGCGCCTGTTCCTAGGCATGGGTCTGCTGAACATCGTGCAGACCCCGGTTCTCTACGTGGGCGCGATCGCCGTCATGCTGCACGTCGACTGGCGCTTGACGCTCTGGGTGCTCGCGCCCTATCCGCTGTTCATCGTCGTCGCGCGCTTCTTCGGGCGGCGCATGCACCAGGCGATGATCGAGGCCCAGGAGCAGCTCGGCCAGCTCTCCTCGACGGTGCAGGAGAACGCCGCCGGCGTCTTCGTCGTCCGCTCGAACGCGATGGAGCCTCGTGAGCGCGCGCGCTTCGAGGTCGAGGCGCGCGGCCTCTACCAGCGGATGCTCCACGTCTCGGTGGTCAACACCGGGATGATGACGACGATCCAGATGCTGCCGACGCTGGCGCAGGTCGGGGTGCTCGCGGCCGGCTCGTATGGCGTGCTCGGCGGGCGGCTCGCGACCGCCGACCTCTGGCTCTTCTACCTGTACACGATCCAGCTGACCTTCCCGACCTTCATGGTCGGCTGGGTGATCAACATCGTGCAGCGTGGAATGGCGGGCCTCGCGCGGCTGGGCGAGATCCTCGACGTCGTGCCGTCGATCCGCGATCGCACCGATCGGCTGCCGCTCGCGCGCATCGAGGGCGCGGTCGAGCTTCGCGAGCTGCGGTTCGCGTTTCCCGGCCGAAGCGAGCGCCCCGCGCTCGCGGGGGTGTCGCTGCGGGTCGAGCCGGGGCAGACCGTCGGCATCGTCGGTCAGGTCGGCTCGGGCAAGAGCACGCTCGTGGCCGCGATCCCGCGCCTGCTCGAGGTCCCCGACGGCTCGGTGTGGATCGACGGCAACGACGTGAACCGGGTTCCGCTCGCGCTGCTCCGCGCAAGCTGCGCGGTGGTGCCGCAGGACAGCTTTCTGTTCTCGACCACGATCGAGGAGAACATCCGCTTCGGCTGCCCCGATCGCGAGCGCGCGCACGTTCGCGAAGCCGCGCGCCGCGCGCACGTGCTCGACGACATCGAGGACTTCCCCGACGGGTTCGAGACGATCGTCGGCGAGCGAGGGATCACGCTCTCGGGCGGCCAGCGGCAGCGGATCGCGCTGGCCCGCGCGCTCGCGCTCGAGCCCGCGATCCTGATCCTCGACGACGCGCTCTCGAGCGTGGATGCGGCGACCGAGGAGGGCATCCTGAAGGAGCTGCGCGCCGCCCGTGCCGGGCGCACCTGCTTCATCGTCGCGCACAGGCTCTCGGCCGTGCGCGATGCCGACGTCATCGTCGTGCTCGAGGAGGGCCGGATCGCGGAGCAGGGCACGCATGCCGAGCTGCTGGCTCGCGGCGGCGCGTACGCGCGCACGTATCGCCAGCAGCAGCTCGAGGCCGAGATCGAGGAGACCGCGGCTTGACCCCCGGTCTCCACGAGGAGGAGCTGCTCGGCAGGGTGCTCGACTCCCAGCTCCTGCGCCGGCTCTGGCCGTACCTGCGCCCGCATTGGAGGCTGGTCGCTGCGGCCACCGCGCTGATTCCCCTGCGCGCCCTGCTCGAGATGATTCCGGCCTCGCTCTTCGGCAGCGCGCTGAACCACCTGGCCGGAATCGACCAGTTCCCGGGCCTGCAGTCGCTGCGCTTCCTGGCGCAGGCGCCGACCGGAATCGGCGAGATCCCCTGGCTGGCGCTGGTCTTCGTGGCGGTCGCGGCGGTCGGCGCGGGGGTCGACTTCGCCCGCTCGATCGCGATGGCCGTGATGGGCCAGCGCGCGATGCTGCAGCTCCGCGGCGCGCTCTTCGATCACGTGCAGCGTCTGCCGCTGCGCTTCTTCGACCGCTATCCGGTCGGCCGGCTGGTGACGCGGCTGGGCAACGACGTGGAGAACCTCTCCGAGATGTTCTCCGCCGGGCTGATCGCGCTGATCGCGGATCTGGTCATGATGGCCGCGTTCGCCGGCGTGCTGTTCTGGCTGAACTGGAAGCTCGCGATCGTGGCGATGATCGTGGTTCCGGCGATGGCGGGAGCAGCGATCGTCTTCCGCTGGAAGGTGCGCGACGCGTTCCGCGTGGTGCGGGTCAAGATCGCGCGGATCAACTCGCACCTGCAGGAGACCATCACCGGAATGCGTGTGGTGCAGCTCTTCGCGCGCGAGCAGCGCAACCTGGACGAGTTCATGGCGATCAACCGCGAGCACCGCGACGCCTGGTTCTACTCGATCCAGTACGAGTCGCTCCTCTCCGCGACGATCACGCTGGCCGGCAATCTGACGACCGCATTCATCCTCTGGTACGGCGCGAAGCTGCTCGGAGTCGGCTCGGTGGCGCCGGGCGACCTGCTGCTCTTCGTCGACTGGATGCGCCGCTTCTACCGGCCGCTGCAGGACCTGTCTGCGAAGTACTCGGTGATGCAGTCGTCGATGGCGAGCCTGGAACGCGTGTTCCAGCTGCTCGACTTCGAGGCCGAGCGATCCGAGCCCGAATCGGCCTTCCGGCCGCACAAGATCCGAGGCGAGATCGTGTTCGAAAACGTGAGCTTCGCCTACGAAGCTCAGCCGATCCTGAAGAATCTGTCGTTTCGGGTGGCGCCGGGCGAGCGGGTCGCGCTGGTCGGCCATACCGGTGCCGGCAAGACCACGGTGCTGAAGCTCCTGGCCCGGATGTACGAGCCGCAGGGCGGCCGGATCCTGATCGACGGCACGGACATCCGCGACATCCCTCGTGCCGAGCTGCGCCGTCACATCGCCTTCGTGCTGCAGGACGTCTTCCTCTTCACCGGGGATCTCGCCTACAACGTGAGCCTGGGCAGACCCGAGATCACCGCGACCGAGATCGAGGCGGCCGCGCGGACCGTGCACCTCGAGGAGTTCGTGCGCAGGCTCCCGCTCGGCTACGCCCAACCCGTCCACGAGCGCGGGCAGAACTTCTCGGTGGGCGAGCGCCAGCTGCTGTCCTTCGCGCGGGCGCTGGCGCAGAAGCCGGAGATCCTGCTGCTCGACGAGGCCACCTCGAGCGTCGACACGGAGACCGAGGCGCTGGTCCAGGATGCGCTCCACTCGCTCCTGTCCGGCAAGACCTCGATCGTGGTCGCGCACCGGCTCTCGACGATCCAGGACGTCGACCGCATCTACGTGCTCCACCACGGCGAGCTGCGCGAATCCGGCCGCCACGAGGATCTGCTCGCGCAGCGAGGCCTCTACTGGCGCCTCTACCAGCTCCAGTACGCCGTCCAGGAGCGAACCGCCGCCTGAGCGCCGGTGGCGCCGGCGCTTGCCACCGACGAGCCGCGCCGGTACCCTCGCCGAAACTCGCATTCCTCCGATGCCACCGCAGGTCCTGTCTCCCCCCTGATCCTCCCTGATCAGACGTGGCCGCGCGGTTTTGAGTAGGGCGGGGCTCGGTTGCGGATCCGATCACTAGAGCTCGTGGGCTTCAAGTCCTTCGGGGACCGGACGGTCTTCGCGTTCGACCGCGGGATCTCCGCGATCGTCGGCCCGAACGGCTGCGGCAAGTCCAACGTCATCGACGCGCTGCGCTGGGTGATGGGGGAGCACAATCCCCGGCACCTGCGCGGTCGCGACATGCAGGACCTGATCTTCGCCGGGACCGAGCGCAAGCCCGCCGTCGGGATGTGCGAGGTCGCGCTCACGCTCGACAACTCCGACGGGCTCGCGCCGCAGCCGTACGGCGCGTTCTCCGAGATCCAGGTCTCGCGCCGGCTGTACCGCTCCGGAGAGAGCGAGTACACGATCAACAAGGTGCCTGTCCGGCTGCGCGACGTGCTGGACTTCTTCCTCGATACGGGTGTCGGGACGCGCGGCTACACGATCGTCGAGCAGGGGCAGATCGCGGATCTGGTCTCGAGCAAGCCCGAGGATCGCCGCGTGATCTTCGAGCAGGCCGCGGGGATCGGGAAGTACCGACAGCGGCGCAAGGAGACCGAGTCCAAGCTGCGCTCGACCGAGCAGAACCTGCTGCGCGTGAACGACATCCTGGTCGAGCTGCGGCGCCAGATCGCTTCGCTCGATCGCCAGGCCGCGAAGGCCAATCGCTACAAGAAGCTGCGCGCGGAGCAGCGCGCGCTCGAGCTGGTCGTCGCGCGCGAGACCTGGCTTCGCGACTCGGGCGTGCTCGCGGAGCAGAGCGCCACGCTCGATCGACTTCGCGCCGAGGGGGTGGGTCTCGACGCGCGCGCCGGCCGTGCGGACGCCGATCTCGAGACGACCCGGCGCGCCCACCTCGACCACGAGCGCGAGCTCGCGCGAGAGAACGAGGCGCTCTATCAGGTGCGAAGCTCGATTCAGGCGCTCGAGAGCCGGATCGAGTACGAGCGGCGCGAACGCGACGGACTCGTGACGCTGGCGGACGAGCGCGAGCAGGAGCTTCGCGAGCGCGAAGTCGCGCTCGCCGGCGATTCCTCCGCACTTCACGAGGCGCTCGCGCGTCTGGCCGAGATCGATGCGCGCCTCGCCGCGGACGCGCAGGAACTCGCGCGCCGCGACCTCGAGCTGCGCGAGCATGCCGAGCGGCTCGCAAGCGCCCAGGGCCGGCGCGAGGCGCTGCACGCGCGCCTGGTCGAGCTCTCGGGTGACGAGGCGTCCGTGCAGGCGCATGCGGAGCGGCTCGACGAGCGCCGCGAGGAGCTCGAGCTGCGAGTCCGCCAGACCGAGGAAGGGCTCGAGGAGACCTCGGTCGCGGTCGAGAGCTTGCGCAGCGACGAGCTCGGACTCGAGGGTCGGCTGCGGCTGGGCCTGGCCGAGCAGGACGAGTTCGGCCGCCAGCTCGCCGAGCAGCTCCGCGGCCACGAGCGCGAACGCGAGCGTCAGCGCCAGCTCGTCCAGGAGCTCGAGCGGGCGCGCGAGCGACTGCAACACGCGAGCGCCCAGCTCGAGAGCGTCCGCGCGATCGAGAAGCGCGAGATCCAGGCCGCAGCAGGCCTGCTCGAGAGGCTGCCCGAGGGAGAGCGCGGCCGCGTGCGCGGGCTGCTCACGACCGCGATTCGCGCGGCCGACGGGCTCGAGACCGCGATCGAGGCGGTGCTCGCCAATCGTCTGGACGGGCTGGTGGTCGAGAGCGCGGACTCGGCGCTCGAGCTGCTGCGCCACCTGCGCGAGCAGGGCGTCGGGCGCGCGACCGTGCTTCCGCTTCGCGCCGGACCCGAGGGCTCGGGCTCGGGGTTCGTCCCGATGGGGCGGCCGCTCGCCGACTTCGTGACGGCCGAGCCTGCGAGCGCCGCGCTGATCGCGCGTCTGCTGCGCGACGTCTATCTGGTCGACGACCTGTCGCTTCCGATCCAGCGATTCGGCGCCGCGAGCCCGCCGGCGCTGTTCGTCACGCGCGCGGGCGAGGTGCTCGACCGAAGCGGCGCCCTGACCGGCGGACTGGGCGCACCTCCGGGCGCGCTCTCGCGCGCGGGCGAGATCCGCCGGCTCGAGGGCGAGCTGGCGTCGCTCGAGCCGCTCTGCGCGACGCTTTCCGCCGACCTCGCCGCGGTGACGAGCCGCGTCGAAGGCTTCGAGCGCGAGATCGAGAACACGCGCAATCGCAGGCACACGGCCGAGCTCGCCGTCGTGAACGTCGAGAAGGACCTCGAGCGCATGCGCGAGCGCGGCAAGCACGCGCTCGAGTCGCTCGAGCAGCACCGCGCCGGCAAGCACGCGCTGCTCTCGCAGCTCGAGCAGGTGGCCGAGGACCGCGAGCGTGCGCTGGCGCGACGGGGCGACCTCGCCCAGGAGCGTGCGCGCGCCGAGTCCGGCCGGGCGGAGCTCTCGGTCCAGCTGCAGCAGCTGGCACGGGATCTGGAGCGCGTCGAGCAGAGGGTGGTGCAGGCGCGAATCGAGCTCGCGGAGCTCGGCGCCCGTCGCGATCAGGAGACCCGGGCACGCGATCGATTGCAGGCCGCGGTCGAAGACGCCCGCAGCTGGCTGTCCCGCCGCAGCGATGAGCTGCGGAGCTCGCGCGAGCGCGCCGCGGATCTGGCGCGGTCGGCCGCCGAGGCCAGGGCGCAGCTCGACGACGAGATCCTCCGCGAGGAAGCGCTGCGCGAGCGACAGGCGGCGCTGCGTCGCAACTACGAGGAGAGTGGCCAGGCGGTGGAGCGGTTCGAGAGCGAGCTTCGCGCGGTGACTCGCGATCGCGAGGCGCTGCGCGAGCGGCTAGCGAGCTGCGAGCTCTCGGTGCACGACGTGCGCTCCCGCTGCGAGCAGCTCTCCGCGACGATTCGCGAGCGCTACGAGCTCGAGATCTCCGGCTGGGAGCCGGAGCCCGGCACGGTGCAGGGCACGCCCGAGGAACGCGAGGCAGAGCTCGAGCGGGTGCGTCAGGCGCTGCGCGCGCTCGGCGAGGTTCATCTCGGCGCGATCGAGGAGTACGAAGACGTCTCGGAGCGCAATCGCTACCTGAGCGAACAGAAGGCCGATCTCGAGCTCTCGATCGAGCGTCTGCGTGGCGCGATCGCGCGGATCAACCGCACCAGCCGGGAGCGCTTCCGCGAGACCTTCGAGGCGATCGACGCGGTCTTCCAGACCGTCTTTCCCAAGATGTTCGAGGGCGGCCGAGCGCACCTGTCGCTGACCGAGTCCGACGACGTGCTCGAGGCGGGCATCGAGATCACCGCGCAGCCGCCGGGCAAGAAGCTTCAGAACGTGAATCTGCTCTCCGGCGGCGAGAAGGCGCTCACGGCGATGTCGCTTCTCGTCGCTGTCTTCACGGTGAAGCCGTCTCCGTTCTTCCTGCTCGACGAGGTCGATGCCGCACTCGACGACTCGAACGCGAATCGCTTCAACACGCTGCTGCGCGAGATGTCGAAGACCTCTCAGTTCCTGATGATCACCCACAACAAGCAGTCGATCGAGATCGCGGATGCGCTCTTCGGCGTGACCATGCAGGAGCCGGGGCTCTCGAAGCTCGTCACCGTGGACCTCGTATCGTAGACTGCCGCCCGTGCCGGACCTGACACCCGAGATCCTGTGGATCGGCGGTGGCGCTGCGGCGGCTCTCGCGGCCGCGCTCGCGCTCGTGATCGCGTTCGCGCGCGCGCGAAGGTCGCGCCCGCCGCGGCCCGAAGCCGCGCGGCCGCGCGAGGCTCCGGTCGCGCTCGCTCCGCCGGAAGGGGCGGTGCCGGTGGCGGCTCCGCAGCCGGAGCCCGTCGCTCGAGCGGCGACGGACTGGCGCGCCGGTCTGCGACGCACACGCGGGGCCATCACGGGTCGGCTCGAGAGCTTGTTGCGCGGGCGCGCGAGCCTCGACGAGCAGACGCTCTCGGAGGTCGAGGCGATCCTGTACGGAGCGGACCTCGGCGTGCGCACCGCGGAGGAGCTGCTTGCGGCCGTCCGCGGCCTTCGCTCGCCCGACGACGTGCGCCCGCTGCTCGCTTCGAAGGCGCGGGCGCTGCTCGAAGCGCTGCCGAGCGCCGTGGTCGAGCCGTCGGAGACGCCGCACGTGATCCTCGTCGTCGGGGTGAACGGCTCGGGCAAGACGACTTCGATCGGCAAGCTCGCTCTGCGCTACTCGCGCGCGGGCAAGCGCGTGATCGTCGCGGCCGGCGACACGTACCGCGCCGCGGCGATCGAGCAGCTCTCGGTCTGGGCAGAGCGAGCGGGCGTCGAGATCGTGAAGGGCGCGCCCGGGGGCGATCCCGCGTCGGTGGCGTTCGACGCGCTGAGAGCGGCGCGCGCGCGCGATTTCGACGTCGTCATCGTCGATACCGCGGGTCGCCTTCAGACCGATCAGGGGCTGATGGACGAGCTGGCGAAGATCCAGCGCGTGATGCGCAAGGAGATCGGCGACGCCCCTCACGAGGTTCTGCTCGTGCTCGATGCGAACACCGGGCAGAACGCGATCCGCCAGGCGCAGGAGTTCAAGAAGGCGGTCGCGGTCTCGGGCATCGTCCTGTCGAAGCTCGACGGCACCGCGCGCGGAGGTGTCGTGCTCGGAATCGCACAGGAGGTCGGCCTGCCGGTGCGCTACGTCGGGCTCGGCGAGTCGATCGAGGACCTGGCCGACTTCGATGCCGGTCAGTTCGTCGAGGCGCTCTTCGCTCCCGCCGCCGCCGACTGACGGCGCAGCGGCCGGCCGGGGCGGGCGCCCGTGTGCGCACCGTCGCGCACCACGCGGACGCCGTTCACGAAGACGTGGTGGATTCCCACGGGTGGGTGGTTCGGGTCCTCGTAGGTCCCCACGTCGAGGACGCGCGCGGCGTCGAAGAGGACCAGATCGGCGAACGCGTTCTCGCGGATCACGCCTCGGTCTCGCAGGCCGAACTTCCGAGCGGGAAATGCGGTCATGCGATGGACGGCCTCTTCGAGTGGAAGCAAGCCCAGGTCGCGCGCGTAACGCCCGAGCACGCGCGCGAAGGTCCCCCAGAGGCGCGGGTGGGGCTTGCCCGGAAGCGACGGGATGCCGTCCGAGCCGATCATCGTGCTCGGGTGGCGCATGACGGTTCGCACGTCGTCTTCGTTCATCGAGTGCATCACCGCTGTTGCGCCAGGCGAGAGCTCGAGCACGCGAAGTGCGGTCTCCCGCGCGGACAGCCCCAGATCCTGCGCCAGCGCGGCGATCGATCGGCCCTCGAAGTCCGGCCGTTTCGCAGCGGAGGCGATCACGACGTCCTCCGGCTCGATCGACCCTAGCGCGTTCGGCCCCGACTCGAAGGCGCCGTTCTGCACGATCGCGGCGAGGATCGTGCTGCCGGCGGTGTAGGGGTACTGGTCGGCGTGCACGTCGAGCCCCTCGGCCTGCGCGGCCTCGATCAGCCGCAGCGATTCGCGCACCAGCCCCCAGGCTTCCCGCCCCGCGGCCTTGTGGTGTGAGATCTGCACGGGCACGCCGGCTCTCCGGCCGATCTCGATCGCCTCGCGCACCGAGTCGAGGAGCTTCGTGCCCTCGTTGCGCATGTGCGTGGCGTAGAGGCCTCCGCTTCCGGCCATCTCGCCGGCCAGGCCGGAGAGCTCGTCGACGTCCGCGAACTTTCCGGGCTCGTAGACCAGGCCCGACGAGAACCCGACCGCTCCGGCGTCTCTTCCCTCGCTCACGATCCGCTTCATGGCCGCGAGCTCGGTCGCGTTCGGCGCGCGCTTCGCTCCGCCCATCACGCTCGCGCGCACGGTGCCGTGGCCGACCAGGACGGCCGCATTCGTGCTCGCGGGCTCGCGCTCGAGCCGCGCGAGATAGCCGGTGTAGCCCTCCCATTCGGGGAGCACCGCGTCGCCGTGGAAGGCGCGCGCCAGGAGCGTGGCGACCGGGTACGGTGCTGCGCCCATTCCGCAGTTCCCGACGACGACGCTGGTCACGCCGCCCAGGATCTTGAAGTCCATCTCCGGCCGGACGACGAGCGCGAAGTCGTCGTGGGTGTGTACGTCGACGAAGCCGGGCGCGAGCACGAGGCCGCTCGCGTCGATCGAGACCGGCGCTCGCGCGTCGTCGAGACATCCCACTCGGGCGATCCGATCGGCGCGAAGGGCGACGTCCTCCAGCCGCGGCGCCGCGCCGGTGCCGTCGTAGAGCCGGGCGCCGCGGATCAGTACGTCGTACTCGTGAGCCATGGCGCGATCATACCGGAGCGCGCTACCTGTGCGGAATGTCGACTTACGTCCTCGCGCTCGACCAGGGCACGACGAGCTCGCGAGCGATCGTCTTCGACGCGGCCGGGAACGTCGTGGCCAGCCAGGCTCACGAGTTCAAGCAGCACTTCCGCGAGCCCGGCTGGGTCGAGCACGACGCAAGCGAGATCTGGGATTCGCAGCTCAGGGCTGCGCGGGGCGCGCTCACGCGCGCGAAGGTGCGGCCCGAGGATCTCTCGGCTCTGGGCATCACGAACCAGCGCGAGACGACCGTCGTCTGGGATCGCGCGACCGGGCGCCCGATCCACCCTGCGATCGTCTGGCAGTCGCGTCAGACCGCTCCGCTCTGTGAGGAGATGAGGCGACGCGGCCTCGAGCCGATGGTGCGCGAGCGCACAGGACTCGTGATCGACGCGTACTTCTCGGCCACCAAGCTCGCGTTCATCCTCGAATCGGTCGACGGTGCGCGCGAGCGCGCGCGGCGCGGTGAGCTCGCGTTCGGAACGGTCGACTCGTGGCTCGTCTGGAAGCTCACCGGCGGACGAGTGCACGCGACCGATTACAGCAACGCCTCGCGCACGATGCTCTACGACATCGCGAAGCTGCGCTGGGATCCGGAGCTGCTCGAGATTCTCGAGATTCCGTCGCAGGTCTTGCCGGAGGTACGCGACTCGAGCGGCTCGTTCGGCGAGACCACGGCGGAGATCTTCTCCGGCGTCTCGGTGCCGATCCGTGGCGTGGCGGGCGATCAGCAGGCCGCGCTCTTCGGTCAGGCCTGCTTCGAGACGGGCAGCGCGAAGAACACGTACGGCACCGGCTGCTTCATGCTGATGAACACAGGCGCGGAGCCGCGCGTCTCGCAGTCGGGACTGCTGACCACGATCGCCTGGGGGATCGGCGGAAAGATCGAGTACGCGCTCGAGGGCTCGGTCTTCGTGGCGGGCGCTGCGGTGCAGTGGCTTCGCGACGAGCTGGGTCTGCTCCACAGCGCCGCCGAGAGCGAGGCGATCGCGCGTTCCGTCGCCGACACCGGCGGCGTGTACGTGGTTCCCGCCTTCACAGGCTTGGGCGCACCGTACTGGGATCCGGAAGCGCGCGGCACGATCGTGGGCCTGACCCGAGGCACGAGCCGCGCGCACATCGTCCGCGCGACGCTCGAGGCGATCGCGTATCAGAGCACGGATCTGTTGCGCTGCTTCGAGCGGGATCTGGGGACGAAGGCTTTCCAGCTGCAGGTCGACGGCGGCGCCACCGCGAACGACTTCCTGATGCAGTTCCAGGCCGACGTCGCCGGCGTGGCCGTTCGCCGGCCGAAGGTGCTCGAGACGACCGCGCTCGGCGCGGCGTATCTGGCGGGGCTCGCGACCGGGTTCTGGGAGAGCCGCAAGCAGATCGCCAGGAACTGGCAGGAGGATCGCTACTTCGAGCCCGAACTCGCGATCGAGCGGCGCGAGGAGCTCTACGCCGGCTGGCTACGCGCGGTCGAGCGCGCGCTCGGACGTCCGATCGGGGAGATTCGCTGATGCAGAACATCGCGCACCGCGGCGCGTCGGTCGACGAGCTCGAGAACACGCTGGAGGCCTTCGCGCTCGCGGTGGAGCAGGGCGCCGACATGATCGAGACGGATCTGCACCTGCTTCGCGACGGGGTGGTGGCGCTCTACCACGACGACGAGATCGCCGGAGTTCCGGTGGGCGAGCTGACGCTTTCCGAGCTTCGCGGCCACCTGCCGCGCGCTCCGACGCTGCAGGAGGCCCTCGATCGCTTCGGCGCGCGAATTCCCTGGAACCTGGAGATCAAGAGCCCGACGTCTGGCGACTATGCGGGGCTGGAGCGAATCGCGCTCGACGAGGTGCGCCGGCGCGGAATCCTGGAGCAGACGCTGTTCTCGAGCTTCTCCGATTCGGTGCTCGCGCGCCTGCGCGCGCTCGAACGGCGCTCGCGCCTGGGCACGCTCGTCTCGGTCTACCAGCCCGGCGAGATCCTCGAGCGCGCCCGGCACGTCGGCAGCGAGGCGGTGCACCTGCACCTCCTGCTCGCGAGCGAAGAGCGCGTGCAGGAAGCGCACGCGGCCGGATTCCGCGTGAACGTCTACACCGTCGACGATCCGGCCGCGCAGCGCCGGCTCTCGGGATTTGGCGTGGACGGCGTGTTCACGAACCTTCCGGGAAGGCTGCGCGCCAACCTCTCGGCGTAGCGGATCGCGACGGACTAGCGCGAGCCTGAGCGCAGGTCGCGGTCGATCTGCGCCGCAGCCTTGCGTCCCTCCGCGATCGCCCACACGACGAGCGACTGGCCGCGGCGCATGTCGCCCGCCGCGTAGACCTTGGGGACGCTCGAGGCATAGCCGGTCGTCGCGATGTTGCCGCGCGGATCGAGCGCGACTCCCAGCTGCTTCACGATCCCGTCGGGGACGGGGCCGACGAAGCCGAGCGCGAGCAGAACGAGATCGACGTCGAGCGCGAACTCGCTGCCCGGCACAGCCTCCATCGGCCGCCGACCGGTCGCAGGATCGGGCGCTCCGAACCGGACACGTACTGCGTGCAGCTTCTCGACGCGCCCGTTCGATCCTGAGAATCTCGTCGTCGAGATCCCCCAGTCCCGCGAGCCACCCTCTTCGTGCGAGGTCGAAGTGCGCAGGATCTGGGACGGCATCGGGTGCAGCGGCCAGGGCGCCTCGTCCGGCCGCACCTCGGGGGGCCGCTCGAGGAGCTCGAAGTTGTACACGTGCTTCGCGCCCTGGCGATGGCTGGTGCCGACGCAGTCGGAGCCCGTGTCGCCTCCGCCGAGCACGAGCACGTTCTTGCCCGTGGCGAGGATCGCGGTCTCGTCGGGCACGGAGTCACCCGCGACCCGTCGATTCTGCTGCTCCAGGAAATCCATCGCGAAGTGCACGCCGTCGAGGTCGCGTCCGGGCACGGGGAGATCTCGCGGAGCCTCGGCGCCTCCCGAGAGCAGCACGGCGTCGTACTCGCGCAGGAGCTTCTCTCCGCTGATGTCGCGGCCCGCGTGGACGCCCGTGCGAATCTCGACCCCCTCCGCGACGAGGATCTCGACCCGGCGATCGATGGTCCACTTCTCGAGCTTGAAGTCGGGGATGCCGTAGCGGAGCAGTCCGCCCACGCGGTCCTTCTTCTCGAAGAGCGTCACGTCGTGTCCGGCGCGGTTCAGCTGTTGTGCGGCGGCCAGCCCCGAGGGGCCGGAGCCGATCACCGCGACGCACTTGCCGGACCGTCGCGCGGGAGGCTGGGGCACGACCCAGCCCTCGGCGAAGCCGCGCTCCGCGATGGTCTTCTCCATGAGCTCGATCGTGACCGGCTCGTCGTTGATGCCGAGCACGCACGCGGACTCGCAGGGCGCGGGGCAGATCCGACCGGTGAACTCGGGAAAGTTGTTCGTTCGCTGCAGGCGGACGAGCGCTTCTCGCCAGCGACCCCGGTACACGAGGTCGTTCCAGTCCGGAATGATGTTTCCGAGCGGGCACCCGTCGTTGCAGAAGGGAACGCCACAATCCATGCAGCGCCCGGCCTGTACCCGCAACAGCTCCTCGGAGGGCTCGGTGTAGATCTCGAGGTAGTCCTCGACGCGCTGATCGGCGGCGCGCTTCGCGGGCAGCTTGCGCCCCGCCTCCAAGAACCCGGTGACCTTGCCCATCAGTATTCCTCTTTCCCGAACTCGATCCCGAGCAGCGCGCGCTTGTACTCCTTGGGGAAGACCTTGGTGAATCTCGGCAGGGTCGTGGCCCACTTGTCGAGCACCTCTTCGGCGCGTTCGCTCCGCGTCTGGCGGAAGTGCGCTTCGACCAGGCTTCGCAGCTCGCGCTCGTCGTCGTCGGTTTCGACGCGCTCCAGGTCGACCATTCCCGGGTTGCAGAAGTCGGCGAAGCGCTGCGTCGGGTCGAGCACGTAGGCGATGCCGCCGCTCATGCCGGCGGCGAAGTTGCGCCCGACCGATCCGAGCACGACCACTCGACCGCCGGTCATGTACTCGCAGCCGTGATCGCCCACACCTTCGACCACCGCGTTCGCGCCGCTGTTGCGCACGCAGAAGCGCTCTCCTGCCACTCCGCGGAAGAACGCCTCACCGTTGGTCGCGCCGTAGAGCGCGACGTTTCCGATCACGATGTTCTTGGCCGCGTCGAAGGTCGATTCGGCGGGCGGAAGGACCACGATCCTGCCCCCCGAGAGACCCTTGCCCGTGTAGTCGTTGGCGTCACCGACGAGGTGCAGCGTGATTCCCTTGGGCAGGAATGCGCCGAAGCTCTGTCCAGCGCTTCCGGTGAATCGGATTCGGATCGTGTTGTCCGGAAGCCCTTCGAGTCCGTGACGCAGGGACACCGCCGAGCCGAGCATCGTCCCGACCGTGCGATTCACGTTGCGGATCGGCAGGGCCAGCTCCACCGGCTCCATCTTCTCGATCGCGGGTCGGCAGAGCCGGATCAGCTCGACGTCGAGCGCCTTCTCGAGCCCGTGCTCCTGGCCGCCGACGTGTCGAATCGCGACGGAGTCGTGCGGTGGTTCGGGCCGGTGCAGGATCGCGCTCCAGTCGAGTCCGTTCGGGAGTTTCCACCCGTGCACGTTCGGATCGGGCTCGACCAGGTCCGTGCGGCCGATCACGTCGTCGAGTTTCGTGTGCCCGAGCTGCGCGAGGATCTCGCGCGTCTCCTCCGCGACGAAGCGGAAGAATCGGACCACGTGATCGGGGTCGCCGGTGAAGCGCTTGCGCAGCTCTTCGTTCTGCGTGGCCACCCCGACGGGGCAGGTGTTCAGATGGCAGACGCGCATCAAGATGCAGCCGAGCGCCACCAACGCGATCGTGCCGAAGCCGAACTCGTCCGCGCCCAGGATCGCGCCGATCACGACGTCGCGGCCGGTGCGGAGCTGCCCGTCGACGTGCACGCGAATGCGGCCCCGCAGGTCGTTCATCACCAGCGCCTGCTGCGTCTCGGCCAGTCCGATCTCCCACGGAACGCCCGCGTGCTTGATCGAGGTGAGCGGTGACGCGCCCGTTCCGCCCTCGAAGCCGGCGATCTGCACCGACTCCGCATGGGCCTTCGAGACTCCCGCGGCGATCGTTCCGACACCGGAGATCGACACGAGCTTCACGCTGATGTCCGCTTCCGGGTTGGCGTTCTTCAGGTCGTGGATCAGCTGTGCGAGGTCCTCGATCGAGTAGATGTCGTGATGCGGCGGCGGAGAGATCAGGCCGACCCCGGGCGTGGAGTTGCGCACCGTCGCGATCGCGCGGCTTACCTTGTGGCCGGGCAGCTGCCCGCCTTCACCGGGTTTTGCGCCCTGCGCGATCTTGATCTGAAGCTCGTCCGCATTCACGAGGTACCAGCTCGACACTCCGAAGCGCCCTGACGCCACCTGCTTGATCGCGCTGCGGCGGAAGTCGCCGTTGGCGTCTCGCTGGTAACGGCGCGGATCCTCGCCTCCCTCGCCGCTGTTCGACTTTCCTCCGATCCGATTCATCGCGATGGCGAGCGTCTCGTGGGCCTCGGCGCTGATCGAGCCCAGGCTCATCGCCCCGGTGCAGAAGCGCTTCATGATGTCGACCGCAGGCTCCACCTGGTCGAGCGGGATCGCGGGCCGATCCGGCTTGAAGCGCAGCATCCCGCGAATCGTGTAGCGCTCGGAGTTCTGATCGTTGATCGCGCGCGCGTACTCGCGATACGGGCCGATCTCGTTGCGGCGCACGGCGTGTTGCAGCTTGCTGATGACCGTCGGATTCATGAGGTGCAGCTCGCCACCCTGGCGCCACTGGTACTCCCCGCCGACGTCCAGCTCGCGTTCCGCTGCGATGGTCTTCGGGTACGCCCGCTCGTGGCGCAGCAATGCCTCGCGCGCGATCACCGCGAGTTCGACGCCGCCGATTCTCGTCGCGGTGTCGGTGAAGAACTCCTGCACGACCGGGCGCGCGATGCCGACGGCCTCGAAGATCTGCGCGCCGCGGTAGCTCTGCAGCGTCGAGATGCCCATCTTCGCGAAGATCTTGAGCAGTCCCTTGCCCACGGCCTTCACGTAGTTGTACTGGGCCTTCTCGACCGTGAGATCGGCGGGCACGAAGGTGCCTTCCTCGACCAGCTGCTGGACGCTCTGGAACGCCAGGTACGGATTCACGGCTCCCGCTCCGAAGCCGATCAGGAGCGCGAAATGTGCGACCTCGCGCGCCTCTCCGGTCTCGACGACGAGACCACAGCGCATCCGGAGGCCTTCGCGGATCAGGTGGTGGTGCACCGCGGCCGTCGCCAAGAGACTCGGGATGGCTGCGTTCTCGCGGCCCGCCGCGCGATCCGAGAGCACGAGGATCGACGCACCGGCGGCCACCGCAGTCGCGGCCTCGCCACGAATCCGCTCCAAGGCGCTCCGCAGCTCATTCTCCGGCTCGCCGCTCGCGTCGAAGACACAGGAGATCGTCACGCTGCGCAGCCACGGATGCTCGACCTGTCGAATGCGCTCGAGGTCGGCGTTGGACAGGATCGGCTGATCGAGCTGAAGCAAGCGCGCGTGCTCCGGCGTCTCCTCGAGCACGTTCCGCTCCGCGCCTAGCGTGCTGATGAGGGACATCACGCTCTCCTCCCGGATCGAGTCGATCGGGGGATTCGTGACCTGCGCGAAGACCTGCTTGAAGTAGTTGAAGAGCAGCTGAGGGCGGTCGGAGAGAGCGGCGATCGGGGTGTCGTTGCCCATCGATCCCTGCGCCTCGGTCGAGGTCGCGGCCATCGGAGCGAGGAGGATCCGCAGGTCCTCCAGCGCGTAGCCAAAGAGCTGCTGGCGCGTGTGGCGATCGACCTCTCCGTCGATCTTCGCCGCGTCATTCCTCGCAGGCAGGTCGTCGAGCCGGGTCAGGTTCTCGCTGAGCCAGCGGCGATAGGGCTGGCGCCGAGCGTAGTACGACTTCACCTCGTCGTCGGGGATGATTCGCCCCTCCGACGTGTCGATCAGCAGCATGCGACCCGGCTGCAGTCGGCCCTTCTGGAGCACGTCCTCCGGGTTGATCGGAAGCACACCACACTCAGAGGAGAGAACCACGAAGCCGTCCTTCGTGACCCAGTAGCGCGAAGGGCGCAAGCCGTTCCGATCGAGCACGCCGGCGATCCTCGTGCCGTCGGTGCAAGCGATCGACGCCGGGCCATCCCAGGGCTCCATCAGGCACTGGTGATACTGGTAGAAGGCCTTCTTCTCGTCTCGCATCAGGGGATCCCGATCCCAGGCCTCGGGGATCAGCATCATCATCGCGTGCGCCAGATCGCGCCCCGACAGCACCAGGAACTCGAGGGCGTTGTCCAGCATCGCCGAGTCGGAGAGGTCCGGCGTCACGATCGGCAGGATCTTGTGGATGTCCTCACCCCAGACGCCGGACCTGATGATGGCCTCGCGAGCTCGCATCCAATTGTGGTTGCCCCGCACGGTGTTGATCTCGCCGTTGTGCGCGAGGTAGCGGTAGGGGTGAGCGAGCTCCCACGTCGGCCAGGTATTCGTGCTGTAGCGCTGGTGGACCAACGCGAGTCCGCTCTCGATCGCGGGGTCCGCCAGGTCGCTGTAGAACTTCTTCACCTGATAGGCGAGCAGCATTCCCTTGTAGACCAACGTGCGGCTGGACAGACTCGCGACGTGGAAGCCGCGCAGGTTCTCGTTGCGGAGTTGGAGCTCGACGCGTTTGCGAATCACGAAGAGCTTGCGCTCGAAGGTCGGCCCGTCGACGCCGGAGCCGCGCAGCACGAAGAACTGGCGGATGCGGGGCAAGCGATTGCGCGCGGTCTCGCCAATGTGTTCAGGATGGATCGGTACGTCGCGCCAGCCGAGGAAATGCTGCCTCTCTTCTCCGACGACCTGCTCGATCGCCCGCTCGCAGCGCGCTCGGTTCGTTGCGTCCTCGGGCAGGAAGACAGCGCCGACTCCGTACTCGCCTGGCTCCGGCAGTCTGAGGCCGAGTCCCGCGCACTCGCGCTCCAAGAAAGCGTGTGGAATCTGGATCAGGATTCCGGCGCCATCGCCGGTTTCGGAATCGGCACCGGTCGCGCCGCGATGCGTCAGGTTCACCAGCACCTGAAGGCCGCGCTGGATGATTCCGTGCGAGGGGCGGCCGTCGATGTTGCAGACGAAGCCAACGCCACACGCGTCGTGCTCGAATCGGGGATCGTACAGGCCTTGCCGCGCGGGCAGGCTCGAATGGGACATCCGCGCTTTCCTTCAGGCACTCGACGCGCTTGCGCGCGCACATCAGTCGGTCATCCATCCGTGGGATGTCGCCGCTTTGGTTCTCGGGGTCGGAGGCGAATCGGGTCCGGCCAAGTCGCCGACGCGCGCGCAAACCATTGCCCATGGAGATGCGGACGAGACAGTCGGAAGTACGCGATTTATCGGCGAATTTGACCAAACCTAGCCTAGCGGAAGCTGCGAAAGCGTGTCAAGCAATCCGGCCGGGTGGCTGCACAGCCGTCGACCATCGCCTGCGAGAGCTTCGCTAACGCCGCACGAAGTCGAGACTTTCCGTCCCTGCGCGCTTGACGGGCGCGAGTTGTCGGTGAACTATGGACCCACCCCCCCGGGTTGCATCCTGCGCGTCGCGCAAAGGCAGGGGAGTTCCAGGTTGATCAACGAGGTCGCGGACTTGTTCGAGGCGCCTCTCGCGCGGTCGCGGGCGGCGGAAGAGACGGATCTGATCGCTGCGTTGAGCGAGCGCGTCGAGTGGCTGGTCGAGCGACATCGCGCGACGCGTCGCGCCGTCGACGAGCTGGGTAGCGCGCTCGTCGAGCGAGACCGCAGGATCGTGGAGCTCGACGCGAAGCTCGCTGGTTTCGAGCGTCTTCGGGGCGAGCTGCTTGCGCGGATCGATGCCTTGGTCGGCGATTTCGACCGGCTGGGGTGCTCTGGCGACGATCGAGCCTCGTGATGGACGCGGCGCGCGAAAAATTCGGCCGGCGGACGACGATCAAGATCCTCGAGCGCGAGTATCGAATTCGAAGCGACGCCGACCCTGCTCATCTCGAGGCCGTCGCAGCGTACGTGGATCAGGTTCTTCGGGAGGTTCGAGGGTCCACGCCCGACACCCAGGACGCCTCGGTGCTTGCGGCTCTGAACATCGCAAGCGAGCTCCTGCGAACCCGGCAGATGGTTGCGGTTCCCCGGGAGCGGATTCTGGAGCTGATCGAACGGATCGAGTCGGCCTGATTCGGGTGGATCGTGTCGTCGGCGGCGCAATCGGCGAGTAAGGCGGAGCTGCGCGCAGTTGCGCGCCGGATGCGCGCTTGCGATCGGGCGAGTGCCGCGGAGCGTGCGATCCGACAGCTCGTGGAGCTGCCAGAGTTCGCTCGCGCTGGGACGGTCGCGTTCTATTCGGCAATCGGCGACGAGGTTCCGGTCGACATCGCGGCCGCGACGACACGTGCGCGAGGCGCTCGAAGCGTCTATCCGGTTCGTACTGAGGCAGGGCTGATGATGGCGCTCGTGAATGGCGGCGATTCCCTGCTGCTCTCTGGGGAGGGCATCCGCGAGCCAGGGCCAGACCGGGCGCCCGTCTCCGCATCGGAGATCGACGTCTTCGTCGTCCCCGGGTTGATGTTCGATCGTGCCGGCCGGAGGCTGGGCCGGGGAGGGGGACACTATGATCGGTATCTCGAGCAGAGGCGGACCGATGCGACGACCATCGGAATCTGCTTCGTGGAGCATCTCGTCGACGAGCTTCCGGCAGACTCCTGGGATGTTGCCATGGATCTGATCGTAACCGACGAGATCGTCGTCAGGTGTTTGCGCCCCGGAGCTCTCCGATGACGCTTCCTGTCGAGCAACAGATGGATGTCTTCAGGACCCGAACCGTCGATCTCGTGTCCGAAAAGGAGTTGGCGGAAAGACTCGGTCGAGGGAAGCCGCTGCGAATAAAGTACGGATGCGATCCGTCGGCGCCCGATCTTCATTTGGGGCATACAGTCCCGCTAGACAAGCTGCGTCAGCTGCAGGATCTCGGCCACACGATCATCTTCCTCGTCGGTGATTTCACGGCAATGATCGGAGATCCGACGGGTCGCAGCAAAACTCGCGTTCCGCTGACTTCCGATGCAGTAACCAAGAATGCTGAAACCTACACGAGTCAGGTGAGCTGTGTTCTCGATGTGAATCGCGTCGAGATAAGATTCAACAGTGAGTGGATGAACCGTATGAGCGTGACCGAACTCATTCGTCTCGCCTCACACCAGCCGGTCGCTAGAATGCTCGAGCGAGACGATTTCAAACGAAGATTTCAAAAGGGCGTCTCGATCGCGATTCACGAGTTCCTCTATCCGCTCGTCCAAGCCTACGACTCGGTGGCTCTGAGTGCAGATGTCGAGGTTGGGGGCACTGATCAGCTCTTCAATCTCCTTCTCGGGCGGGAGATCCAGCGCGCCTACGGTCAGGAGCCGCAGGTCGTGCTCACGGTGCCTCTGCTCGAGGGGACGGATGGCTTGGAAAAGATGTCCAAGTCGCTCGGCAACGCGATCGGGATTCGCGATGCCCCGGAGGAGATGTACGGGAAGACCATGTCGATCCCCGACGCGCTGCTGGCGCGGTGGATCGAGCTTCTCGGCCGACCGGAATGGAATCTAGGCGGGAGCCCGGGAGTGCTCGGGACGGAGCCGCTCAATCCGCGTGATCTGAAAGCTGCGCTGGCTCGCGCGCTGGTGGAGCGTTTTCACGGTCAAGCGGCCGCTGCATCCGCGGAGCAACACTTCGAACGCGTCTTTCGAGAGCACCGAGCTCCGAGCGATGTCCAGGAGGTCGAGCTGCAGGTCGCGGATGCCCGAGGCATGCCCTTGGTGGATGCGCTGGTTGCGATCGGATTCGCGAAGACGAGATCCGAAGCAAGGCGCCTGGTGGCGCAGGGCGGCGTCCGGAGCGACGAAATTCGGGCCAGTGACGCGGAGGCATACCTACCGCCCGGGAGCCATCTCGTACAGGCGGGACGGCGTCGATTCGCCCGATTGCACTTGCGCCAGAGATCGCGCTGACGGGGGGAGCCCCGCCCGCCTTGCGACCTCGAATCGTAACTAATTGATGTTGCTGGTGTTTTCACCGTTTGACAGTGCGAGGCACTTGGCATAATGTTCGCCCCCGCTTGAACCGCTAGGCCCCCGAGCGGAAAATCCCGGGCGAAACGGGCCCGAGACCTCGGTCTTTGAAAAGCGAATAGTACGCGGACCTTTGGTCTCTTCTGCCGGAAACGGCATAAGAACCAGATGAGTTCGGACTCTCGTCAATACGCCGGGTCGTCTTCGCATTGCGAAGCGGCCCACGAATGATTCTTCAGTTTCAATTAACTGGAGAGTTTGATCCTGGCTCAGAACGAACGCTGGCGGCGTGCCTAATACATGCAAGTCGAGCGAGAAAGTCTCTTCGGAGGCGAGTAAAGCGGCGCACGGGTGAGTAACACGTGGGTAACCTGCCCTTGAGTCTGGGATAACCCGGGGAAACTCGGGCTAATACCGGATACGGCTGCGGGGTCTTCGGATCCTGTGGAGAAAGATGGCCTCTTCATGAATGCTATCTCTCAAGGATGAGCCCGCGTCCTATTAGCTAGTTGGTGGGGTAACGGCCCACCAAGGCGAAGATGGGTAGCTGGTCTGAGAGGATGACCAGCCACACTGGAACTGAGACACGGTCCAGACTCCTACGGGAGGCAGCAGTAGGGAATTTTGGGCAATGGGCGAAAGCCTGACCCAGCAACGCCGCGTGTGGGATGAAGGCCCTCGGGTCGTAAACCACTGTCAGGAGGAAAGAAAAACCGGTCGGGTAATATTCGGTCGGTCTGACGGTACCTCCAAAGGAAGCACCGGCTAACTCCGTGCCAGCAGCCGCGGTAATACGGAGGGTGCAAGCGTTGTTCGGAATTACTGGGCGTAAAGCGCGTGTAG